>NZ_VPDG01000001.1:0-300000 GCF_013417805.1 Acinetobacter sp. YH12226
GAGGAATAGCTACTCGATATGACAAGCTCAAAAGAAATTATCAAAGTTCTGTTGCTTTAGCCTGTATATTTTTATCGCTACCTTTATAGGGTTAATTATGAACAGTAAATGTCAACAGACCCTAATTTATAATTCTTTTTTCAAAAAATCGATCCTATTAAAAATCCTTTTAAAAAAAACTAAATAATTGAATTTAATATATTTTTTAAACCACCTAAAAGAAGTTTATTTAAAATTAAGATATGGAGATAAATGAAATCTAACCTATTCAATAGAAATTATTTCGATTTATTTTATCGGCCTTTTCCAAGAATGCTCAACTTTAATTTTTAGAATAAAATGATCTAAATAAGGGAGATTTTGCTAGGGATTTCAAGATGTTTAGCGATATTTTTTATTTTTAATTACCTTGAAGCTCTACCTGATATTCAAGAATTACAGATTTTATAGTTGTCATGATGCTGTCTATTATTCCCTACTCACATCACATGCATGTACATAGTTCAAGAACCTAACCATAATAACGACATCCCAATATCCGGCATATATATCCTCATGCTGAATACTGGGAATCATCTCATTTATGCACTCAGTTATTCATCACGTTTGAACACCAGTTCTCCCTTAAGTGAACTGTCTGCATCGAAATAATAGCCATCGCTATTAAAAGCTTTCAACTCTTCGACACAATCAATTTTATTTTCAATCATAAAACGCGCCATGAGACCGCGTGCTTTTTTGGCATAGAAACTAATCACTTTATATTTACCATTTTTCTGATCCAGAAATAGCGGCTTGATAATGTCTGCCTGAATTTTGCGCTCGTTGACTGATTTGTAATATTCATCAGAAGCAATATTCACCAGAATTTCAGAATTTGCTGCGGTTAAATCCTGATTAATCAGATCAGTAATGTGATGAGCCCAGAACTCATATAGATTATGCCCGCGGGAATTGGCCAATTTGGTTCCCATTTCCAGACGGTACGGCATCATCAAATCCAAGGGGCGTAAGAGTCCATATAATCCAGACAACATGCGTAAACGGTCTTGTGCATAGTGCAGATCTTCATGTTTTAAACTATAGGCATCCAGACCTGTATAGACATCGCCTTTAAATGCAAAAATCGCCTGACGGGCATTGGCTAAATTAAAATCCGGTTGCCAGTCATTAAAACGTGCGGTATTTAAAGTGGCAATTTTTTCACTAACACTCATTAAGCTGGAAATTTCTGTTGCAGAAAGTGTGCGACAAACGTTGATCAAGTCCTGTGAATGTTCTAATAATCTCGCTTGAGTAAATTGGTCAGTCGGTAATGGAGTATCGTAATCGAGAGTTTTGGCTGGAGAAATTAAAGCGAGCATGGCAACCTGGTCAAAAAATGATTAATCAAACTATATCAGTCTGCTTATTTTAATTCCAATTCATGTTTTTATTCACCATAATCGTTAAAATGCACGATTCTCCTGTTAATCATCGGTTTTTATATGCCCGAGCAAATTTTTCTTCAAGGGCCTGCGGGTCAGATTGAAGTTTTTGTGGATTATCCTCAGGGTGAAGTGAAAGGATTCGCGGTAGTTTGTCACCCCCATCCATTGCAAGGCGGTACACCACAACATAAGGTTCCGGTTTTACTGGCACAAATGTATCTGGAACGTGGCTGTATTGTGTATCGTCCAAGTTTCCGTGGTTCTGGTCAAAGTGAAGGTATACACGACGAGGGCTTCGGTGAAACGGATGATGTATTAGAAGTCATTCGGTTCGCTCGCAACCAGCATATTGCCCTGCCTTTTTATGCAGGTGGTTTTAGTTTTGGTGCGCATGTCATGGCAAAAAGCTATGCAGCCTTACCCGTAGAACTGCAACCAAAGCAAACCATTTTATGCGGTCTGCCAACTGCAACAGTGGCTGGTATTCGCCATTATGTTACGCCTGCAATTAAAGGCGACATCCTGTTCATTCATGGTGAAGCCGATGAAGTAACTTTGCTCTCAGATATGATTGAATGGGCAAAGCCACAACGCCATTTAGTGACCGTATTACCTGGTGCCAACCACTTCTTTACCGGCTATTTAAAGCAATTGCGGATCGCAATGACCCGGTACTTAGCGCTTGGCTAAATAAAAAAACCCATCAAATGATGGGTTTTTTATTAAAAGACAAAATCTTCTGCAAAAATTTCATACATCACAGCCCGATATTTAGGCTTCTCGATGTAGCGGATAATTTTTCCGCCCAAGCGTTCTGCAATTTTACGGCTAGCCCAGTTTTCTTCTGCTACCGGGTAGCTTAAAACTTGAATCCCTAATGTATTGAAAGCATAAGCCACAACACAATGCACTACCTCATGTCCATAATGATGACCATGTGCAGTTTCACGAATCCAAATACCGACTTCAGGTATTTCATCATGAAGTCGATGCAAACCACATAGCCCAATAAATTCTTGTGTTTCAATATGACGGATAACAAATACATATTCTTTATAATCAGTCATATTTTCCAGCCAATTTTGCCAGACTGTTGCAAATCCCTGTTCAGATTGTGGTGGGTCCCACGCCATAAAACGTGTCAAACTCGGCGTAATTGAAGCATAAGTTTCTTTGGCATCGGCTGATTTAAAACAATTCAGGATCAAGCGTTTACTTTGCAGTGTAGGCAAAGCTGATTGAGTCTGTTGAATTAGCTCTTCCATTCAAACTCGCTAAAGCGTTCCTGCTCTTTTAGAGAGGTTTCCACTGCCTGTGCAAGCTGATTAAGCAAACTTCTTTCGGTGATACGATCCAGCCAGTCCTGTTCTTCTTCAGGATATGAGGCAATCTCACAGACCAGATGCCCTTGTTCATCTCTGGTTTCGCAACTCACTGATAAAGGCAGCGCATGTTCTTCTACGCTGACGGCAACCTGAGCACCACTTTGGCTTAAGGTCTGAAAACCGTATTTACCTAATTTTTCGGCAAGTAAATGTGCTACATATTCCTGGGTTTCTTGACCATCCCGTGGTGTTTGGCTCTGGGTATTGGCCATGAATTTTAATTTTCGCATCGCTACTTCCAAATGGCTTTTTTCTTATATGGGTTTAGCATAAGCAATATAAACAAAACAGCCAAGCAAAAGCTTGGCTGTTTCACATAATTTTAAAAATTATTCTGATACTTGAATTGGCAGTCCTGCGATTGAGGTCAATTCTGTGAAGGTCGGGAAACTGGTTGCGACCGTTTCGGTTCCGACAATCTTGATCTGCTCCGAATTACGCAAACCGGCAATCGAAAAACTCATCGCGATACGGTGATCGTGATGCGATTCAATTTCACCACCCGTAAAGATTGGCAACCAGTCACCGGACTTACCCTTACCTTCAATGATGATGCCATCTTCAGTTGGGGTACAGTCGATGCCCATGGTTTGAAGACCATCTGCCATGACCTGAATACGATCCGATTCTTTTACGCGAAGCTCGGCAGCACCGGTCAAAATTGTCTGACCTTCAGCACATGCAGCGGCAATGAATAGCGCCGGGAATTCATCAATTGCTAATGGCACCTGATCTTCCGGCATATGAATCCCTTTTAATGTACGTGTACCACGAATACGGATATCAGCAATCGGTTCACCGCCTGCAATACGCTCGTTTTCAACTGTAATGTCCGCACCCATTTGCTTGAGGATTTCGATCACACCAGTACGGGTCGGGTTAATGCCTACCGCTTCAAGGGTGACGTCCGAATTTTCAGTAATGGCCGCACCGACCATAAAGAAGGCTGCTGAAGAAATATCTGAAGGCACTTGAATATTGGTACCCACTAACTTGCCGCCACCTTGCAGGGAAATTCGGTTGCCTTCTGTTTTCACTTCATAACCAAATGCACGCAGCATACGTTCAGTATGGTCGCGTGTTGGTTCTGGTTCAGTCACCGAAGTTTCACCTTCCGCCCATAGACCTGCAAGTAGAATCCCTGATTTCACCTGAGCAGAGGCCATTGGCAAATCGTACTGAATCCCTTTAAGGTTTTGATTGCCGGTGATGGATACAGGTGGTGTACCGCGTTCACCTGTGGTCTGAATTTGCGCACCCATTTCACGTAAAGGCTTGGCAATACGCTCCATTGGACGCTTGGATAAAGATGCGTCACCAGTCATGACTGAATCAAATTTTTGTGCAGCCAGCATACCCGACAACAAACGCATTGAAGTGCCCGAGTTGCCCATATAAATGGCAGACTGTGGCACTTTAAGGCCATGCATGCCAACACCATGAATGGTCACTTCACCATTTTTAGGGCCTTCAATGCTCACACCCATATCACGGAAAGCTTGCAGTGTCGCTAGAGCATCCTCACCTTCCAAAAAGCCGGTCACATGTGTGGTACCTTCTGCAATCGCACCAAACATGATCGAGCGATGTGACACAGATTTGTCACCTGGCACGGTAAATTTACCCTGAAATTTCTTGGCACCCGGCTGAATGGTAAATTGTTGTGTCACTTTATTTTTCTCCATGAAAGGTTTCTTGGCGAGCATATGGTTGAAATGCTGGCGAGCTGCCTGCGCATGACCCAATAAGCCCATCAATGCGTGGGAATCTTCATCTTCAATCAATTTGCGGATAATCGCGAGCTGCTGTTCAAAGCCATCAACAGCATTCAGAACTGCTTTTTTATTAGCAAAAAAGATGTCATGCCACATTTGTGGATCGCTGGCGGCAATTCGCGAGAAATCCCGAAAACCACCCGCAGCATAACGAAATATATCTAAATTGTCTTCACGCTTGGCCAATTGTTCAACCAAGTTGAATGCCATAAGATGCGGAAGATGACTGGTATGCGCCAGCACTTCATCGTGCTTGTCGACATCCATGCAAATCACTTCGGCTTTCGCCGCTTGCCACAGCTGAATCAGTTTATCGACGGCCCAGTTTGCACTGCTTGGCAGTGGCGTCAAAATCACTTTGTGATTGGCAAATAAATCAACTTTACCTGCATGTACCCCAGTATGCTCGGCACCTGCAATCGGATGGCCCGGTACAAAACCTTCAGGCAGTTCATCGCCAAAAACCGCTTTCGCTGCATCGACCACATTACCTTTGGTACTACCAACATCAGTAATAATGGTATTGGGAGATAAATAAGGCTGAATGGCTTCCAACACCTTTTGCGTGGCACGTACCGGCAATGCAAGCACTACCAGATCAGCACCTTTGACCGCCTCTACAGGATCGGCATAGCCTTCGGAAATCAGGCCAAGAGATTTAGCATCTTCCAAAGTCTTTTGTGAACGTGTCGATGCAACGATGTCATTGGCCAAATGCTCGGCTCGAATGACACGCGCCAGACTTGAACCAATCAGTCCAAGCCCGATAAATGCAACTTTTTCAAACAGTGGCTGCGACATGGTTTAAGCTTTTGCCTCTAAACCGAGTACTTTAGCCAATGCGCTCAAGAATTTCGCATTTTCTGCTTCAGTACCAATCGATACGCGAATGTGATTTGAAATACCAACCGGACGCACAATCACCCCTTGTTTGAGCAAACCATTGAAGGTTGCTGATGGGTCTGCCTGTACATCTACCAGAATAAAGTTGGCACGTGAAGGCACATAGTTAAGACCCAAAGCCTTAAAGCCAGCTTCAAGTTGCGCCATACCGGCTTTATTCACTTCACGAGAACGCGCGATAAAGTCTTCATCTTTCAGTGCAGCCACCGCAGCGACCATCGCTAAATGGTTGACATTAAATGGTTGACGAATACGGTTCAGGTAATCTGTCACTTCAACTGAAGCCAGAGCAAAACCAACACGTAGTGCAGCCAAACCATAACACTTCGACAAAGTACGGCTAACGATCAGGTTTGGATATTGCGCAAGGAATTTCAAGCTGTTGAAGTTTTCCGGGAAATATTCCACATAGGCTTCATCCAGAACCACGATGACATTGGCAGGAACTTTTTGCATGAACGCTTCAAATTCAGCTTCTTCGAACCAGGTTCCCGTCGGATTATTCGGGTTTGCAATGAAAACGAGTTTGGTGTTGTCCTGAATGGCAGCCGCCATTGCTTCCAAGTCATGCGAGAAGCCTTTAGCTGGTACTTCAATCGCTTGCGCATTAATGGCTTGAGTTACCAATGCATAAACCGCAAAAGCATGCTGGCTATACACCACCGAATCATTTTCTGAAACGAATGCACGGGCAAACATTTCCAGTAAGTCGTTTGAACCATTCCCCAAGGTAATCTGATCATGATTAAAACCAAACTGGGTTTTGATCTGATCTTTCAGGATAAAACCACCACCATCTGGATAACGGCCAATTTCAGCAATTTCCGCAGCGACCGCTTCTTTGACTTTATCTGAACAACCCAGCGGATTTTCATTTGAAGCCAGTTTGACGATATCGGTAAGCCCCAACTCGCGCTCAAGTTCACTGATCGGTTTACCCGGTTGATATGGCTTTAATTTTGAGATGCCTGAATTGGCTGGAACAAACGACATTTTAGACTTCCAATTTTAGGTATAAAACAGTGGTCAGCACCCTCGCCCTGACCACGTATAGCTGACTTAAAGTACAGCTGCAGGATATGAACCGAGCACCCGAACTTCTTTAACCAAAGGACGAATTTCTTCAATGGCTGCTTTCACGTGTTCCTGCTCAATATGGCCTTCAAGATCAATGAAGAACACATAAGCCCATTTTTCAGGAAGTGCAGGACGGGTTTCAATGCTGGTCAGACTGATATTATGCTTGGCAAATGGCGCCAGAATTTCCAGCAAAGCCCCGGCACGATCATGTGCTGAAATCAGTAATGAAGTCTTGTCATTACCGCTTTGTGGCACTTTTTCACGGCCAATCACCAGGAAGCGTGTGGTATTTTCCGGATTATCCTCGATATTGCTATGCATGATTTCGAGATCATAAATGCTCGCAGCAATTTCAGAGGCAATCGCGGCAGAATGCCATTCATTACGAATACGGCGCGCTGCTTCTGCGTTGGAGCTTAAAGCGACACGTTCCACGCCTGGATAATGCGCATCCAGCCACTTACGGCACTGTGCCAAAGTCTGCTGATGCGCATAAATCTGTTTGATGCTGTCTTTACGGGTATTTTCAGAAATCAGGAACTGATGGTGAATCGGTAATTCAACTTCGCCAATCACATTCAGGTTCGATGTTTTAAAACAGTCCAAAGTATGGTTAACCACGCCTTCAGAGGAATTTTCTACCGGCACCAGACCATAATGGGCACTGCCCGCTTCCACGTCACGGAAAACTTCATCAATGGTCGGTAAAGGACGAACCACAGCATCATGACCAAAGTGCTTGAGTACCGCAGAATGGGTATAAGTCCCGACTGGCCCTAGAAACGCAATGCTTTGCGGCGCTTCGAGTGCCAGACAGGCCGACATGATTTCACGGAACAGACGTGCCATGGTGGTATCAGACAATGGCCCTTCATTACGTTCCATGACATTACGCAAAACCTGAGCTTCACGTTCTGGACGGTAAAACAGCGGATTCTCTTCTGAGGCAAACTTTGCTTTTGCCACAGCTTCAGCCAAACGTGCCCGACGGTTAATCAATTGCTGAATTTGCTGATCAACAGAATCGATATCTTCACGAATTTTTGCCAAATCAAGAGAAGTCGTGGTGTTTTGATCGTCGTTGATCATTGTTCTGTCGCCCTTCATAAACCTTATCTGTTCAGTATAACAATAGTGAGCTTTCAAATGTTACGCAATATGACATTGGTAGATTAAGTCTTAAAAACATACAGTTGATTTTAACCGTTTATCGCTTTTGGTCATATCTGGTAACATTTACTTCAGCTTTTCTGCTTGATTTACATTATTAAATTGTAAACTTTGCCTGTCCATATTAACTGATTTTAAGGAAGATGAAATATCACTATTTCTTAATCTATATAGCGGTTTTAAGCATAAGAAAATTAAAATAATTGCTTTTCAAACGTCATTTTTGAACCATTCATATCTAAGATAGATTTCACAATAAAATGCACACTCTGTAACCCCATTTTTATCGACTTCTCTTTGATTTCACTTATTTTTTTACATTAAATCACTACTCAATTACAAAGCAGAGACGATTTTTTAACCAATCATAGATAGTCTAACTTAAAACAAGCGTTTGGGTGTCAGTCATGCCAAAAAGAATAGCTGTACTTTTGACGAATAATTTTGAAGATCAGGAATATCTTGAACCCGTTGCAGCCTTGCTGGAAGCAAAGCATAGCATCTGTAATATTGAGTTTAATGCAGGAAAAGTGGTCTATGGTCTGCATGGCTGTTCTGCAGTGACGATTGACCGGGACATCGAACAAATCAGTATTGATGATTTTGATGCCTTGCTGATTCCTGGCGGTGAATCTGCAGTTTCTTTATCTACCGATCTCCGGGTGCTTCAATTTATCCAAGCTTTTAACCAGGCCAAGAAAACCATCTTTAGTTTATGTGATGCATCATTATTACTGTGCGAAGCGGATGTACTAAAAAATCGAATTATTACCAGTATTCGCGCGCATGCCAGTCGCGTACAACGTGCCGGTGGAACGTATTATGATGCAGAACTGGTGAATGACAATAATCAGTTGATTTCATCGCGTCTACCCAATGATTTACCCATTTTTATTCATGAATGTTTGGATGTCTTAAAATCATAAAGTCTTAAAAAATATTTCCCATCTTGGCTATGTTCTCCCCCTATAAAAAAGAGTCCTTCGGGACTCTTTTTTTATGAGTGAGCTATTAACGTCCTAACAGACCACGTGCCACTATCTCTTTCATGATTTCATTAGTACCCCCATAAATCCGCTGGATCCGCGCATCAACGAAGAAACGTGAAATTGGATATTCAGTCATATAGCCATAACCCCCAAATAATTGCAGGAGATTGTCCGCGATTTTCATCTGCATATCGGTAGAAAAACTTTTCAATGCCGCTGCAGTTTCTACATCCAGCTTCCCTTGCATATAAAGCTCAAGATTCTGGTTATAAAATGCTGCAGTTGCCAATTCATCAATTTTCGCTTGCGCCAACACAAAACGAGTATTCTGGAATTGACCGATCGCCTGACCAAAAGCCTGACGCTCTTTCACATATTGTGTGGTCACATCGATCGAGCCACGAATGGCGCCTAGAGCGGTGGCAGCGATGGCGGTACGCTCACGTGGCAATTCCTGCATCAGGTAAGCAAATCCCTGTCCCGGCTGACCCAGTAATTGGTCCTTTGGCACTTTAACATTGTCGAAGAACAGTTCAGACGTATCCTGAGCATGCAGACCAATCTTGTCCAGATTAGTGCCTTTTTTAAAGCCTTCCAGATGGGTATCGACCAGTAGCAATGAAACGCCTTTAGCTCGGGCTTGAGGATCGGTTTTGACCGCAAGCACTACCAAGTCAGCATGCTGACCATTGGAAATGAAGGTTTTTGAGCCATTTAACAGATAATATTCATCCTGCAAGATGGCACTAGTACGCATGGCTTGCAAATCTGAACCTGCACCTGGCTCGGTCATGCCAATCGCACCGACCACTTCACCGGTGACCATTTTTGGTAACCAGTATTTTTTCTGTTCTTCAGTACCAATATGCAGGATATACGGTGCTGCAATATCGGAATGACAAGACAGACCTGTGGCAATGGCACTGTATCCGGCACGTGCAGATTCTTCGATCAGCATCAAGGAATAATCGGTCGGCACCCCATAGCCACCATATTCTTCTGGAACATCGACACACAAGAAGCCATTTTCACCGAGTGCATTCCAGACTGAACGCGGCATCAGACCTTCACGTTCCCACTGGTCGTAGTACGGTGCGACATGTTCGTTCATAAAGCGTTTAAAATTATCGCGGAATAATTCTAGATCGGCATCGTAGGCAAGCATTCTATTGTCCTTGTTGTTTATCATTTTAGTTTCCTTTTCACAGACTATCGACTTTCCTGCTCCCTGTCATGTGCCGGCATTCATCTTTTTACTAACTTCACAGTCAATAAAAAAGGGAAGCCGAAGCTTCCCTTTTAGACATGAAA
Source organism: Acinetobacter sp. YH12226 (assembly GCF_013417805.1). Classification (GTDB taxonomy): domain Bacteria; phylum Pseudomonadota; class Gammaproteobacteria; order Pseudomonadales; family Moraxellaceae; genus Acinetobacter. The sequence continues at coordinate 10,044 of NZ_VPDG01000001.1, forward strand.
GACAGATTCAAAATTAGTGAGCGTTATTGCCTTCTTGTGCCATTTTTTCGTCAATTTCTGCAGGATTTGCTAAAGCATAGTTCAGCTTGTCCATATCTAACTGGCCCACCCATTTCGCAACCACTAAAGTCGCCAAAGAGTTACCGACCAGATTGGTCAAGGCACGAGCTTCAGACATGAAACGATCGATACCGAGAATCAATGCCAGACCTGCAACAGGAATATTCCCTACAGCAGCCAAAGTTGCCGCCATCACAATAAAGCCTGAACCAGTCACGCCTGCCGCACCCTTAGATGAGATCAGAAGTACCAGAAGCAGGGTAATTTGATGAGACAAGTCAAGTTGCGTATTGGTTGCTTGCGCAATAAAGATTGCAGCCATCGTCAAGTAAATCGACGTACCATCCAGGTTAAATGAATAACCAGTTGGAATCACCAGACCTACCACCGACTTCTCTGCACCGGCAAGTTCCAGTTTCTTCAACATACGTGGCAGTACTGATTCTGAAGATGACGTCCCCAGTACAATCAGAAGTTCTTCGCGAATCAGGCGGATCATCTTCATGATGCTGAACCCTGCGAAACGCGCAATTGAGCCCAATACGATGAAAATAAACAGTACGCAGGTAACATAGAAACAAATGATCAACTGTGCCAGCTGAGCAAGAGAACCAATACCATATTTACCAATTGTAAACGCCATTGCACCAAATGCACCAATTGGAGCAAGTTTCATCACCATGTTCACGATGTTGAAAAACACATGTGAAATCTGGTCGATGAGTTTCAGGACTGGCTTGCCTTGATCACCTAGCTTATGCAGTGCAAAACCAAAGATGATCGCGAACAATAGAACTTGCAGGATTTCGCCTTCTGCAAATGCGCCCACAACCGTATTTGGAATGATGTTCATCAGGAAGTCGATAGTCGATTGTGACTCACCTGAAGCGACATATTTACTGATGCCAGTGGTATCCAGTGAAGCAGGATCAACGTTCATGCCCACACCAGGCTTGACGATGTTAATCACGACCAGACCGATGACCAAAGCAATCGTGGATACGATCTCGAAGTAAAGTAAAGCCACACCACCAGTTTTACCGACTGATTTCATGCTTTCCATACCTGCAATACCGCTGACCACGGTACAGAAAATCACAGGTGCGATAATCATTTTAATCAGACGGATAAATGCATCACCAAGCGGTTTAAGCTGTTCGCCCAAGCCAGGGACATGCTGTTCTACGCCATTGATAATTTGCGTACCACTAGGCGAAAAATGCCCGACCAGAATACCTGCGATAATGGCCACAATCACTTGAAAATACAGTGACTTATAAATTGGTTGTTTCGCCATAATAAATCTACTTGAACGATATCAAAAATAAGAAAGACCATTTTGAGAAATATACTGACCTCTTCATCCCTTCTCAGGATGAACCGGATCAAGTCTCAAAAGGCTCAAGAGAATGTTCAAAAATGATAATCAGCCATGCATTGAATCTGACACTCAAGTATCAGACCAAAGTATTAAATGGGAGAAAGAGATTAAGAAAAATTAAACAGACTCTAAAAATTGCCTAAATTTTACCGAATATTCAGACTAAATGTGCATAACTTATTATGCGCTTGTTTATGTTTTAACCAGAATAGATTAGACATTAGTCGATAATCAGATTTAACTGATTGTTTTACGTATACTGAAATGTTTATGGATTTTCACCCTCTCCCTTGACATTAATATTTTCTGCAAGCTGTAAAAAGTTATGAATACCAAAAGAAATATTTATAAAGATTTCGAACATCCCTTTGCCCAATATGTACGCATTGTGGGTAAAGGGAAAAATGGCGCCCGCTCTCTCTGCTATGATGAAGCCTATCAAGCCTTCAGTATGATTTTGAAAAATGAAGTGCTGGATGTGCAGTTAGGTGCATTCTTGATGTTATTGCGAGTCAAGGAAGAATCTGTAGATGAGTTGGCCGGTTTTGTACAGGCGACACGTGACCAGCTGAGTTTCAAAAAACTGGATGTCGATCTGGACTGGTCGTCCTATGCGGGCAAGCGCAAACATTATCCATGGTTTATTCTGGCAGCGCTGACGCTGGCCAAGCATGGTTATAATATTGTGATGCATGGTGCCTCGGGTCATACCATGAACCGCGTTTACACCGAACAGGTGCTGACTTACTTAGGCTATCCAATCTGTCAAAATGACGCCGAGGTAGAACAGCAGCTTCGACAACAGCATTTTGCTTATATCCCGCTAGAAGTGATTTCTCCGATTTTGGCAGACTTGATTGCCCTGCGTAATGTCATGGGTCTACGTTCGCCGATTCATACCCTGGCTCGCCTGATCAATCCCTTTAATGCTAAAGCGACCCTGCAAGCGATTTTTCATCCGGCTTATCGTGGTTCGCACCAGCAAGCGGCTTTCCGCTTGGGCTATAAAAATAGTGCCGTGATTAAAGGTGAAGGGGGCGAATTCGAGCGTAATCCGGATGCCAAAACGCTCATCTGTGGCATTAAAGATGGCCTGCTCTATGAGCATGAATTGCCAAAGCTCACTGACAACCGCAGTCCAATTGAAGAAGAACTGGATCTGGCGCTATTTAAGGCTGTCTGGGACGGTCAGCAAAGCCATGATTATGGCGAGATTGCAGTGATAGAAACTATGGGCATTGCGCTATATACCATGGGCGTGTGTGACAGCTTTGAAGCTGCGATGCAAAAAGCCAAAATCTTATGGGCGAATCGCCACACGGTTTAATCTTGTGCAAAAGAAAAAAGCATTGTTCAGTGAATGAACAATGCTTTTTTTAATTGTATTGCTATTGGCTGGGAATTAAGCCTTAAACAAAACGAATCGGCTTGAATTCAGGTTCATTCTTGTGATGATCATCATCACACTCTTCACCCTCTTCTTTAGTACCGCGATCGATATAACCGCTGCGCTCATTTTCAGGCAGGTTTTTCATTTCCCAGGCATACACTGCCTGCATACAGGTCTGACGTTGTTCTGGTGTCAAGACTACACCGTTTGGCCACTTTCCAATTTCGACTGCTGTTCTTAGGCGTTCAACAATCTCAGGATTGAGTACGGCAAGCATTTGTTCAATATTCATGATTTAATCCTGCTTAAAATAATCAAAGTCCTGATTCCACCCCAGTTTGGTTCGACAGGCATTATAAAAGTCATAACCCGGTGGATGCAGAAGATTCAGTTTAAAGGGATGCTTGCGAATATGGACGCTATCACCCACATTCAAAGACACACTGTGTTGTCCATCCGCACTAACCATCGGCAGTACGCGATTTTCACGAATCAGTAATTTAATTTCACTATGTCCACCGACCACAATCGGGCGTGAAGACAAGGTATGCGGATGCATCGGTACCAAGGCAATCGCATCCATGCTTGGATGTACGATTGGGCCGCCACCAGAAAGTGCATACGCCGTAGAACCAGTCGGCGTAGAGACTATCAGGCCATCACTGTGCTGACGATAAACATATTGTCCATCAATATTCAGTTCAAAATCGATCATATGTACCGATTTCCCTGAATGTAGCACCACATCATTTAGGGCAATGGCATCGTAAATCACTTCACCTTTGGAGCGAATTTCGACTTCGAGTAAAAAACGTCGCTCAGTCTGAAAGTCACCCTTTAATACCTGATCCAGCTTGAAGATCACTTCGGTCGGTTTGATATCCGTTAAAAAACCCAGACGACCACGGTTAACGCCGATTACCGGGGTATTGTACTTGACCAAGGCGCGTGCTGCATGTAACAGCGAACCGTCACCGCCCACGACAATCACCAGATCCACCACCTCACCCAATAAGGCACGACTGACGGTTTGGGTATTTTGATAGGGAACAAGTTCAGCTGTCGCTGCATCAAAAACTGGATGTAGGCCTAAATTGAGAAGATGATCGTGAATAAGGCATAAGGTTTCAACCACCGATGATTTATCAGGACGTCCTATTAACCCGATATTTCGAAAGGTCTTATGGGAAATTTGCACCAGTGTCGTCGCTCCGCTACGAATCTTGCTTATCATAACATTAAGCTATACCTGGATGACAATTTATAACAGTGATTCATAGGTAGGAAATTATTTGAAATATATTCGAATTAAGGAGAAATTGTGGGGTTTCATTTTAATTTTAAGCGCATTTATTGATTAAATATTGCAAAATAATGAAAAGCTTCGCATGATTAGCACAATTTCACAGGATCTTATAAGTATTTATGAAATCTGAACGTGGCATGGGGTTTCTTGCCTTAATTTTTTCTATTATCGTCATTTCTATCTTTGTAGCATTTAGTATCTATCTGATTAGATTAGACAATATTGTACGCGACAAGTTTGAAGGTCAACGCTGGGATATTCCGGCCAAGGTCTTCGCACGTCCGATGGAAGTGTACGTGAATGCCCCAGTCAGCCTGCAGGATTTCCAACAAGAATTAAAATTACTCGGTTATAAAAATTCGGATAGTTATACCAAATCAGGTAACTTTGTCACCACGGGTAATACCCTGTATGTGCATACACGTGGCTTTGATTTTGGTGACCGGGTTGAACCGGAACAGATATTAAAAGTCAGTTTCAGCGGTGAACAGATTACAGAAGTCAGCGCAACCAAACCGTCTTCAAGCGGTATTGCGCGTTTAGAACCTTTATTAATAGGCGGGATTTATCCGCAGCATAACGAAGACCGTGTGCTGATCAAGCTAAATAAAGTACCTAAACCCTTGATCGAAGCGCTGATCGCGACCGAAGATCGTAAGTTCTATGAGCATCATGGGGTTTCACCGCGTGGTATTGCACGTGCCGTGGTCAGCAATATTACCGGTGGTAAACGTCAGGGTGGTTCAACATTGACCCAGCAATTGGTTAAAAATTTCTATTTGACCCCTGAGCGCACCTTAAAACGTAAAGTGAATGAAGCCTTTATGGCAATGCTGATTGAATTGCATTATGACAAGAATGAAATTCTGGAAGCTTATCTGAATGAGGTAAATCTTGGCCAGAATGGTAACTACTCCATTAATGGTTATGGTCTGGCATCGCAGTTTTATTTTGGCCTGCCACTGCGTGAACTGAATATTTCCCAGCAAGCATTTCTGGTGGGTTTAGTCCAAGGTCCGAGTCTATACAATCCATGGCGTAATCCTGAAAGTGCGAAAAAACGCCGTGATATCGTCCTGAATAATATGCTGGTGATGGGCTATCTGACTCAGGAACAATATGAAAAAGAAACCGCACGTCCGTTAAATGTCATTTCAAAACCGACGTTAGGCCCTGCCCGCTTCCCGGATTTTCTGGATATCGTACGTCGTCAATTACGCACAGATTATCAGGAAACCGATCTGACCAATCAGGGTCTGCGAATTTTCACCACTTTAGATCCTTTAGCCCAAACCCGAATTCAGGACAGTTTTAAAGAAACGGTGGCGCGTTTAAGCAAATCCAATCCGGGTCGCCTGAAAGATTTACAGGGCGCAGTATTGGTATCGCATCCGGAAAATGGCGAACTGGTGGCCGCAGTGGGTTCTACTCAAGATTTTACCGGCTTTAACCGTGCAGTCGATGCCAAACGTCAAGTCGGATCCCTGTTAAAGCCTGTGATCTACCTGAGTGCCCTGGAATCGAACCGTTATCATTGGGCGAGCCCCATTGAAGACAGTGAAATCAGCATTAAGAGTGACGGCAAAACCTGGACACCGAAAAACTATAGTGGTCGTGGACATGGTGTCATTCCAATGTCACAAGCCTTATCGCAATCTTATAACCTGTCCACTGTGCGTTTAGCACAAGAATTTGGCCTGTCTACCTTTATTAATCATCTGAAAAAATTTGGTGTAACTTCAGATATTCCATCTTATCCGTCGATTTACTTGGGTGCGGTAGATATGTCCCCGATGGAAGTAATGAATATTTACGGCAACTTTGCTACAGGCGGCTTTAAATACCCAACCAAAGCGATTCGCTCTGTGGTGGATGCCAACGGTCGATCTCTGGATCGTTATAGCCTGAGTGTGCAACCGACCATTGATCCGGCTTCTGCTTATGCCCTGAATTATGGCTTACAACAGGTCATGTCGAATGGTACAGGTCGTGCAGCCTATAACAGCTTGCCACGCAGTCTGAATCTTGCTGGTAAGTCCGGTACTACGAATGACAGCCGTGACTCATGGTTTGCCGGATACTCAGGTAATTATATGACCGTGGTTTGGCTCGGTCTGGATGACAACAAAGTCACTGGCTTAACCGGTTCTTCAGGTGCCCTGCCCGTTTGGACCAATGTCATGAAACAGTTGCGCCAGAAACCGGTGAATCTGCCACAGCCGAATGAAATCGAATGGCATTGGCTGGATCGTTATACTGGTTTATTGTCTGCACAAGGCTGTGAAGGCGCCATGTATATCCCGATTTCGCGTCATGCCCTGCCAAATCAGGCGACTGCCTGCGGCATCTCGCATTATGCGACGGAACCTTATGATATTGATTCAGAACCTGCGCCATCTGATGCTGAACAGGATGATATGAGTCGCTACATACAAGAAAGTGAAACAGAAATAGAACGCGATCTTGAGAGCGAAACCCGTATTATCGCCAGTGGAAGTTATAGCCATTAATTGAGTCTATGTTTATGTTAAGAAAAATCCTCCCTGGTTTGCTCATCCTCAGTCTGGTGGGCTGCCAAAGTATATCTGAGCCAGAAAAGCCAGTTACCCCTGCCAAGCCTGCGGTGGAAAAACCTAAGGCAAAAATGCCAGATGGCGTAGTGATTACGCCTTATGACCGTCCTGACATCAAACGTCAGAAAATTGTCATTCCTGAACAGAAGCCGAAAAGCCAAAAGTTTGATGATGGCCGTAATCTGCCGGCTTTCAAGAGTCTGATGCAGCAAACCCAGCAGGCCTATACCAAGCAGCAGTTCGCTCAAGCTGAAGCGTCTGCAACTCAGGCACAGCGACTGGCCCCTCAGGCACCGGAAACCTATTTATACTTGGGTATGATTGCTAACCGTAAAAATCAGCCAGCAAGCGCCGATGCTTTTGCCTTACGTGGCCTGAGTTATGCACAATCTAGTGCCATGAAAAAGCAGCTTTGGCAAGTGCGCCTTAAATCTGCTCAGTTGCGGAAAAATGCCAAAGCGATTCAGCAAGCCCAACAGGCACTCAAAAAACTTTAAGATAATTTTCCATAGAAACTGACTTACTAATAGAAAGTTTATTTTATAAATAAAGTATTTAAATATAGCGAATGCCGGCAATGCCATAAGCGTGCTGGCTTTTTGCATACTCAAGCTCATCAGCCTTCATTCCACCCAAAGCAAAAACCGGAATCTGTACCTGCTCTGCCATTTGCTTGAATTGTTCCCAGCCTAGCGCAGGCGTGTCCGGATGCGTTGCGGTCGCCAGTACCGGACTAAGTAAAGCCGCTTCACAACCGATCTGTTCTGCATGCATTAAAGCGCTCAGGTCATGACAAGCCGCCAGATAACGATAACCAGATTTCAATTCGCCTTGTTTCAAGTCCATCAATTGAGTCTGTTTTAGATGAATTGTGCGAATCGTCTGCTGCTGCAATTCATTCAGTTGTGACCAAAGCTGCTGATTAATGATTAACTTGGAGAGTTGATCTACCGGATACTGCTGTAATTGCATGATCCGTTCAGGCGTCGCTTCCACGCGCCAATACAACATTTGATCTGTATCTAGACTTGATAAGATATCCAGATCTTCAGCAATCTTGATGCGCTGCGGCCATTGCAGCTTTTGAATCATGGACTGATTGGCTTTCGGAAAATTCAACTGACCAAGTTCTTCCCGGCTGTACCAGCGCCAAGGCTGTTTGATTTCAGCCAGTTGCGCAGGCTGTACTGAAGCATGGAAAATATGCAAATTGACGATGAGATCTTCATATTCATGGGAGATAAAATCAGAAGCATGCCAGCGTTCGATATCAACCCCGACCTCTTCAATCACTTCGCGGCGGCAGGCTTCGACTGGTAATTCGCCCTGTTCAACTTTTCCGCCTGGAAATTCATATTTATTGCCCTGATGCTGCTTGGCCTCACGCCAGCCGACTAGAACCTGATTTTGATAAAATAAAAGCGCAATTGCAACATGAATTGTAGCTTTAGTCATGATGTACAGAACCGGTAAAGTTTTACAGATTGTAAGCAAATTAGAGTTTTTTATAAATTGCTCAATATTTCGTTGACAGATCTATTCGATAATGATTATCATTTAAATCAATCCAAAACACACCACGGAGTCGACGGAATGAACGCCCCATTTAGCCTATTCACCCGTAACAATGATACTCACCATGCCTTGCCAATGCTGCACTCCAACAATCTGTTTGCACTGGGTCGTGAAATCCGGATCATGCATGCCGGCGAAGAATACCGCTTGCGCCTGACCCGCAACAACCGTCTTATTCTGACCAAATAATTAAAACAATCTAAAATAACAAACGTGGGAAGCAGCAGTATGAATCAGCGCATACTGCTTTTTAATCTTCTAATCATGAGATTTTGCCATCAGGCTCAAAACTCAATGACACTTTAAGTCCACCCAAGTCCGACGGCGCATAGTCAATTTTAGCTGCATGCAGTGCCATAATTTTCTGGCAAATGGACAGGCCTAAACCCGAACCCTGAGTTCGCGTACCCAAAGCCCGATAAAAACGTTCACCTAAACGTTCCAGTACCTCATCAGCAATTCCCTCTCCTGAGTTTTCAATCAGTAACTGTATCTGATGCTGCTCAATAACTGTTCGGATCTCGACCTGTCCCTGTTGCGGCGTATAACGGATCGCATTGTCGACCAGATTGCGAATACAACTAAAAATCAGTTCTGGATTCGCTTCGATCACAGCATCCTCAAGTTTTAGATTCCAATGAATGTCTTTTTCTTCTGCAAAAGGCTGCAAGGCCTGCAAAGCCTCCTGAACCAGATTCTTAAGATTAATCGTTTGCGTTGCTAATTGCCCTGTTCGCTCCGGATCGAGTCGTGCCAGTAAAAGTAAATTTTCCAGTACCTGCGTACCGCGGTTGACATCATTCTGGATCAACTGTAATGCCTGAGGGAGCTGTGCATCATCTTGATATTTGCGTTTTAAAACCTGTAGCCGCATTTGAATCGCAGACAGTGGCGAACGCAGCTCATGCGAAGCATCTGCAGTAAAACGCTGTTCGGCAGCCAGTGACTTTTCTAGCCGGCCGAGCATGGCATTCAGCTGACGAATGATCGGTTGCAGTTCAGTGATTTCAGGGTCAGGTGTTTTAATAGGACTCAGATCCTGAGCAGTCTTGGAACCAATCGCGCGGGAAATCTTGTTTAATGGCCGTAACTGGCGTCTGATCGCAACACGCAAAATCAGCCATTGCACTAGCCATAAGATGAATAAGATCCCGGCAAAGCCCAAGGTGGTTTGCCAGAGTTCATCGAAACGTACTGAAAGTGGCTGTACGATTTTGACCTGAAGGTCGTCATCTTCCGCAGTCAGTATCCGGATAAAATGACCATTTTCATAAGCAAACTGAAAGCCGTTGTTCTGTGCTTTTGGAATGGTGTTAATTAATTCATCATCAATCGAAGTAGTCAGTACCTGCTGGCCCAGCAACAAGGCATACTGGATATCAAACTGTTCACTGAGTTCATCCACCTGGGCGTCTTTGGCCTGGGTGACATCACCGAGTAACAGCTCAGCAATCTGCTCCATTAATTCATCATGCAACTGACTGGCCTGATAACTGGAAATTCCCAATAACAGCAGCCAGGCCAACATTCCAGCCAAGATGGAACTGAACAGTGCATGTTTAATCAGCCGGGTTTGCAGGGAAATAGCAGCCGACATGAGGTTAAGCCTCAGCTTTATGCATGCGGTAGCCCAAACCGCGAATGGTCTTAATCATCTGGCTGCCGATTTTTTTACGTAACTGATAGATAAATACTTCAATGGCATTACTTTCAATTTCATCGCCCCAGGCATACAGCGATTCTTCCAGCTGTTCACGGGTGACAATATGTTCAGGCTGCTGCATCAGCTTGTATAAAATCTGAAATTCTTTCGCAGTCAGATTCACAGCTTGACCTTCTTTAGTTAGGGTTTTGGCTTGAGTGTCCAGACTGAGATCCTGCCAGAGCAGGATATGATTGAGTGTTTGCTGCTTCTGTCTGAGCTGGGCACGAACCCGGGCCGAAAGTTCTTCCAGACTAAAAGGTTTCACCAGATAGTCATTGGCACCCAGATCCAACCCCTCGACCCGGTCATCAATACTGTCTTTGGCTGTAATAAAAATCACCGGCGTATCCTGCTGTTGGCTGCGCAAACTTTTCAGAATCTCATCTCCAGTGGCATTCGGCAGGCCACGATCCAGCAAAATGCAATCATATTGATGCTGCTCAATCGCCAGGATCGCATGATCACCGCGCTCTACCCGGTCAATCACATAACCGTCCATTTCCAGCCAGGTCTGGATACTGTCTGCCTGAGACTGATCATCTTCCGCCAAAAGAATACGCATACTCTGCTCCGTTTGCTTTCTTGTTCTATCTTGCCTTGAAAAAGCAGCAGACTCAAAAAAACCACATGCTTTTTGGTAACTTGCATGTGGTTTTTTGTTGCTGTGTTCAAACTGACTGCAGCAAATCAGGCGATATTAGAAACGAACCTGATCAACCTCAATTTCAACACGTTTTGCCGGCTTATAATCAATGTCGATTTCACCTGTGATGATCACCGGTGTTTTGGCTGAAATCGGCTTGCCTTGCCAAAGTTCATCATCAATCTCAACAGTTATAGTACCTGTGCTGTCGCGGAACTGGTATTTTTCATCACCCACTGCTTTCACGACATAACCTTTAAGCTGAACCTTGCTGTCATCTTTCATGGCCAGTGCCTGTTTGACTGTGGTCGATTTAGCAAAAGCAGCCTGATTCACAGCAGTGTCGCTACTTGCTATCGTAGCCGTCGCGATAGAACCCATCAATGCAGCTGCCAAAACCGTATTTATCATCATTTTCATCGCAATTACCTCTTTAAAGTCTTGCCTTGTTTCGATGATGCTATTAAAACAGCCGAAGATGAATTGAATCTTAAGATTGCTTCATTTTCAAAATTAATTTAAGGGCACCACTCTCAGGACTTCTTCAAGCGTGGTCACACCTTCCAGAATCTTGCGCGCCCCGGCAATTCTGAGCGGCTCTACGCCTTCTTTTTTCGCCTGCTGACGCAGCTGGTTCAGGTTAGCATCCGCACCAATCAACTGTTTGGTGGTCAGACTCAGTGGCATAAACTCATAAATCCCGATACGGCCTTTATAGCCGGTATGCCGGCATTCTTCACAGCCTACCGCCTTAAAGACAAATTCCGGTCGCGGCAAAGGATAATCGGCTGCCAGATGCTGCCACTCCTGCTCGTTCAGGAAACTTTCCTGTTTGCAGTGCGGACACAGCTTACGAACCAAACGTTGAGCCAGAACACCCAAGATGGTTGCTGCTGTCAAAAATGGCTGTACGCCTAAATCATGCAGACGGGTCAGACTCGACGGCGCATCATTGGTATGTAAAGTCGATAGAACCAGGTGACCGGTCAATGCTGCCTGAATCGCCATATTGGCAGTGTCCTGATCACGAATTTCTCCAACCATGATAATGTCCGGGTCCTGACGCATTAGTGCGCGCACGCCGTCAGCAAAACCGAGATCAATACCATTATTGACCTGCATCTGGTTAAAGCTAGGTTCCAGCATCTCGATCGGATCTTCAATCGTGCAGACGTTGACCTGTTCAGTCGCCAGCTGCTTCAGAGTTGAATAAAGCGTAGTAGTTTTACCGGAACCGGTCGGACCGGTCACCAGAATAATGCCATGACTATGACTGGTCAGATTGTTCCAGTCGTTGAGCAGATGACCTTCAAAACCGAGTTGCTGAAAACTTCTCACCAGCACTTCCGGATCGAAAATACGCATTACCAGTTTTTCACCAAAGGCGGTCGGCAAGGTCGACAGACGCAGTTCAGTTTCCTGTCCTTTAGGTGTCCGGGTTTTCAGGCGGCCATCCTGTGGCTTACGTTTTTCCGCCACATTCATCCGGCCCAGAATCTTGATTCGGGAAATGACGGCGGTCAATGTATTGGCCGGCATGTTGTAAATCGTATGCAGCACCCCATCAATCCGGAAACGGATCTTGCCGGTGTCTTTACGTGGTTCCATATGAATATCACTGGTACCTTGTTCAAAAGCAAATTGCAGCACCCAGTCCACCAGTTTGACAATATGCTGGTCATTGGCATCCGGATTCTGGGAATCGCCCAGTTGCAGCAAGGCTTCGACGCCCTTATTTTCCCGGTCATAGGCAGACGATTTTTGTGAACCACTAACTGCACGACTGACTTGATAGTATTCAGTAATATAACGTTGTAATTGTTCTGGATTCAGTAATACCCGTTGTATTTTTTTTGGTGCAATATTCTGCTCGAGATTCGACATCCATTCAGTTTTATAAGGCTGATCTGTAGCAATCAGAACTTTGTCTGCCTGAATTTCTACCGCCAGAATACGGTTGCGCAGTGAATATTCCTGCGACATGACATGGGTCAATGCCTGTACATCAGCTTTGAGCGGATCAATGATATAGAACATCAATCCGGTTTTTTCTGCCAGCCACTGACATAAACGGTTCAGAGTCAGTGTTGTTTGAGGATAGGACTGATCGACCAGATTAAAATTAGCAATCCACTGTAAAGGGTGCCATTTTAGTTGTTCACGTTGCCGATGAGTGGTTTGTACCAGCATCCGGTCGCGTTCACTGATTTTACCGTCTTTAAAGAGTTGGTCTAGACACCATGCCGTATCAATTTCAAAGTCAAATTTCATTATTATCAGTCCCCAAACTTGCCTCCACTATAACAAGTTTTTGCAGTTTTTCGCATGCTCCCCACCTGTTGAATGTACGTTTCTATTTCAATCTCAAAAAGAAAGTAAATAATGGATTTGATTACTACCGCAACATTTTTGATCTATGCAAACTCTATCTCGTCGCATATATTTTTAAATAATCAACTCTTAGCTTGCTGAGGTCACAGATGGATTTGACTGCGGTTCCCCTGCATGCGCATTCTTTTCATGAACTGCTCACGATACTCACCTCGGCATTGGGCTGCGGCCTGCTAATTGGTCTGGAGCGGGAACGGCATAAGCAACGCGAACAGCAACCAAGTTTTGCCGGCTTACGTTCCTTTGCGATCTGTGCTTTATTGGGCGCACTGTGTTTCCTGTTTGGAATCGTGATTGCTGTAATAGGTGCTTTGATCGTGGGTGGTATGGTCATTTTATCTATCAAAAATCAACCAGATGATCCGGGCATTACCACAGAGCTTGCATTTGTGATGACCTATTTTGTTGGCGCCATGTGTTTGTGGAATATTCCTCTGGCAGCCGGTCTTTCCGTGCTCTTAACCGGTATTTTGATGGCCAAACATACCATGCACAATATTGCCGGGAAATGGATTAAAGAAGCCGAGTTCAGGGATGGACTGTTATTACTGGCCTTGATTTTGATTGGTCTGCCGCTGACCCCTGACCGGCCTTTTTGGGGCGAAGTGCTTAACCCTTATCTTATTTTAAAATTACTGACCTTAATTTTAGTGGTACAAGCTTTGGCGCATATTGCGAAACGCTTTTTCTCGACTAAAAATGCCCTGATGCTGTCCTCCATCGCTTCCGGTTTTGTTTCCAGTACGGCGACCATCGCTCAGTTGGGCTTACAGGTCCGTAAAGGTGAAATGGATGCACGATCGAATGCCGGTGCCGCGCTGATGTCCTGTATCTCGACTATTGTGTTGCTATTGATTGTGGTCGGGGGCGTATCCTGGAGCTGGCTTAAAATCCTGCTCTTGCCCTCTTTAGTTGCCGTAATCCTTCTGGCAGCCTGTGCATTTTTATTATTGCGCAAGGCAAAACCTGCGCCGAGCATGGAATCGTCAGACAGCCAGATGTTCAGCTTAAAAGAAGCCGTGATTATTGCAGTCACATTAACATTGATTCAGGCTGGAGTTTACGGACTGGAGGTCTGGCTCGGGGATGCCGGCTTACTGGCCGGGACCTTGCTCGCCTCTTTATTCGAGATTCATGCCGCGATGGCCAGTGTCGTCGTTCAAGGTGATCCCTCCAATCTACGTTTGATTTATGCCCTGCTTTTAGGTCTGGGTGCTCATGCCCTGGCCAAGTCAGCCAATGCCGCTTTGACCGGTGGCTGGAAATTTGTCCTTTATTTTGCGCCTGTGCAGATTTTGCATATGGCGGCGTTGATCGGCTTATTGTGGTGGAACCTATAATCTAGGAAGGAATATGCTGGATAGCAACAATTAGCACTTGCTGAGCATGAATTTTGAAATGGATATCAACATTTGCAAACTTCATCCCATATACCCGTTCTTCATCTTCCTGATATGCAGGTCTTGGATCTAAAGATAAGACAGCTTCCAGTTCCTGAATAGTCTGCACAGAAATTTTTCCATTTCCTGGTAATTGTTGCTTTTGCTGCTCCGCTTCATCGCTCCAAATGACGGTTTTACGTGGTGGTTCATCCTGTGCATAACCGCTTTGTGCTTCGATGATAGCATCCGAATATTGAATATAAGGTTTGATATCCATAATTGGCGTGCCATCGAGCAAGTCACTCCCTGTCACATACACTCGAACATGTTTGCCCACTTTTCTCACTTCTTTGAGTTTGACCACAGATAAACCAATCGGTGATGGACGATACATGCTGCGCGTAGCAAACACGCCTATTTTCTTGTTACCACCCAAACGCGGCGGACGCACTTGTGGACGAAACTGGCTGTTGTGCTGGTTTTTATTGTCATGAAATTGCCAGACCAGCCACAAATGACTGAATTCTTCAATTCCCTCAAAGGCGAGCAGGTCATTATAGGGCCCGACCATTTCAATATAGCTTTCGACCTGAACCAGATTCGGCTGACGAGGAATACCAAATTTTTCTTTATAGGGAGAACGCATATAACCAATAATCGGCAGCGTCAGTTCAGTCATCATCACTTTTTTTGATAAGCTCAATTAAATATATTCAGTTTATCGAGAATGAATTTAGATTAGAATAGCAAGCTGTTCTAATTTGATAATTTATTGAGACCTTTAATGGCTGCTTTTAACGTCGAAAAGATTACTCACGTCCACCACTGGAATGATACTTTATTCTCTTTTAAAACGACTCGTGACACTGCTTTGCGTTTTAAAAACGGTCAGTTTGTAATGATCGGCCTTGAAGTCAATGGCAAGCCGTTAATGCGCGCATATTCAATTGCAAGCGCCAACTACGAAGAAGAGTTAGAGTTTTTCTCAATTAAAGTGCCTGATGGTCCACTGACTTCGATTTTACAGAAAGTCAAAGTCGGTGATGACATTTTGGTTTCTAAAAAGCCGACAGGTACATTGGTACTTGATGACTTGAACCCAGGTAAAAATCTTTACCTTCTTTCTTCTGGTACTGGTCTTGCACCGTTCCTGTCGACTATTCGCGATCCTGAAACTTATGAGCGTTTTGAAAAAATCATCGTAGTTCACGGTACCCGTTTCATTTCAGAACTGGCTTATCAAGATTTGATCCTGAATGAAGTGCCAAATCATGAATTCTTCTCTGAACTCGGCGCGAAAGAAAAATTGGTATATTACCCAACCGTCACCCGTGAAGAATATCCAAACCAAGGTCGTGTAACCACCGCGATTGAAACCGGTGAACTGTTTGAAAAAATCGGTCTGCCACGTTTCAACCCGGAAACTGACCGTGCCATGTTATGCGGTAGCCCTGCATTCCTAGATGACGTTGCTGCGCTTCTTGATCAACACGGTCTGAAAGAATCTCCGAAAATGGGCGTTTTAGGCGATTACGTGATTGAACGTGCATTCGTTGAAAAATAAGATTTTCTAAAATAAAAAACCGGACTTAAAAGTCCGGTTTTTTATTGGAATAATCACCAAATAATTAACGATCGCGACCTTCCTGGTTTGCAGAACCTGAACAGCCTGCGCCACCTGCAATGATGAAACCCGTTTGCGCTTTACATGAACCAATCATACGGCCATGAGAGTCAAATGTAGTTACTGACGATGCACAGCCCGTCAATACAACAGTCGCTACAAGTGCAATAAGTGCTGATAATTTCATGATATTCCCCTTTATTATTTACGGTTTTAAATTAATCTGATTTTGGCTTGGTGGCGTTGGTAACAGGCCTGTATTCGCATCTGGCGTATTGTAATTCACACCTAAGGCATCGCCTGAACCACTACAATGTGCACTTGCGGTCGAAAGTAGGCCACGCGTCGCCATACATGAACCGATGATTTTTCCTGTTGCATCATAAGTCACGACTTTGGAACTACAAGCGGCTAGCCCCGATATTGCCAATATTGAAAAAATTTTAATTAAATTCACATTAACCCTCGCACGATGCAAAAAACTAAATTATTAAAATTTATGTATATTTTCTGAATTTCGCCAGAGATTCTAATTTAATTTGTTTATTTGTAAAGCTTTATTTTTCAAATATTATAAAAATGGAAATAAATAAAAAGCTGCCCTGC
This sequence comes from Acinetobacter sp. YH12226, assembly GCF_013417805.1. Lineage (GTDB taxonomy): Bacteria > Pseudomonadota > Gammaproteobacteria > Pseudomonadales > Moraxellaceae > Acinetobacter. The sequence goes on from NZ_VPDG01000001.1 coordinate 26,680, forward strand.
AGGACAGCTTTAAATATAAAAATTAGCTGGATTTATGTTTAAGTGATCTTTCTTCCAGAGACTGCTTAATCACTTGATAACCTGATGTGATGCCGAGTGTAGCGATAATTACAGCCACAATAATATCCGGCCAAAGACTGCCTGTACCAAATACACCTACGGCTGCCAAAATCACGGCAGCATTCCCGATAGCATCATTGCGACTACAGAGCCAGACCGACCGCATATTGGAGTCACCCTCACGAAAAGCATAAAGAATGGCGGCTGTAAATACATTCGCGACTAAGGCCAGAACACCAATCAGACCCATAGTTAGCGCTTCAGGCGGTATACCTTGTATAAAAGCGTAGATGACTTTTCCAATCACCACCAAGCCAAATACAGCCATGGTCAAGCCTTTAATCAGGGCAACTGTTGCGCGCCAATACAGGCTTGCCCCTAATACAGCCAGTGAAATCCCATAATTTACTGCATCTCCAAAGAAATCTAGCGCGTCTGCCCACAAGGCCGATGAATGTGCATATGCACCACCGATCAGCTCCACTACAAATAAAGTGAAGTTCACCAGCAAGGCAATCCATAGCGCTGTTCTAAATTTGCTGTTGGGCTTGATAGGTGCCGGTTCAGGACTACAACTACAGGCCATATCATTCCCCCGATGATTTTTTATCTAAAATACGATAAATTGATTAGAAACTATGGACTAACTCCAAGGTCAAGCAGGAGGGCGATATGTCAGTTTATTTGATTTCAGAAATGGCTAAAAAAACTGGTCTAAGCACTGATACCCTACGTTTTTATGAGAAAAAAGGCTTTATTCAGCCGAATTTTCGAGCAAGTAATCAGTATCGTTATTATGGTGAAGACGCATTAAAAAGACTGCTTTTTATCAAGCGTTGCCGTGCCTTGGACATGTCATTAAAAGAGATTGAAACCCTGATTCAACTTGAACAAAATCCGGAGCAGGAGTGCTGTGCCGTCAACCAATTGATTGATCAGCATCTTTCGGATATTTCAAATAAAATTAAAGAATTACAAATATTTGAACGGCAACTGATCACACTGAGAGAAAGTTGCAACACCCCAACCACTATTGATCATTGCCAGATTTTAAAAACGCTTGAAAATCCTGAAAATGACTGAATATTGAAGATATTTTATGGAGGATTCCCTACTTAAAAAAGAACCTTGTTTTACATCCAAATCGCGTATTTCCGAGTGATTTACTAGGTTGAATCCAAATTCCAGATGATTAGAATAAAGCCGTACTTTTTATATGTCTTTCGATTTGATCATGAGCATTACCACTGTTACCGAACTTCTCTCACCTGCTGGCTCACTGAAAAATATGCGCTATGCCTTTGCTTATGGTGCAGATGCAGTCTATGCCGGTCAGCCGCGTTATAGCTTGCGGGTTCGGAATAATGAATTTGACCATGACAATCTCGCCATTGGCATTAAAGAAGCACATGAACTCGGCAAAAAGTTCTATGTGGTGGTCAATATCCAGCCGCATAACTCCAAGCTGAAAAATTTTATTCGTGATTTAGCGCCTGTAGTGGCGATGCAGCCAGATGCGTTGATCATGTCCGATCCAGGTCTGATCATGCTGGTGCGTGAACATTTTCCAGAGATGGATATTCACTTGTCTGTTCAGGCCAATGCCGTGAACTGGGCAACCGTGAAATTCTGGAAAAATATGGGCCTGACCCGCGTGATTCTGTCACGTGAACTGTCGATTGAAGAAATTGCAGAAATCAAACAGCAAGTGCCCGATATGGAGATTGAAGTCTTTGTTCATGGTGCACTGTGCATGGCCTATTCTGGCCGTTGCATGCTGTCAGGCTATATGAACAAACGTGATGCCAATCAGGGTGCCTGCACCAATGCCTGCCGCTGGGAATATAAAGTGCTGGATGCTAAGGAAGATGAAACCGGTGATGTGATTCCAGTGAAAAATCTGGATTCAGGCTGCTGCTCCAAAGATGCCGACGAACAACACATGCAAGAACAACATCAGTTTGATGAGCCAGTGCTGTTACAGCGCAACGAAGAAGACATGTTTGCCGCAGAAGAAGATGAACATGGCACTTATTTCATGAATTCCAAAGATCTGCGTGCTGTTCAGCATGTAGAGCGCTTAACTAAAGTAGGTGTGCATTCACTGAAAATCGAAGGCCGTACCAAGTCTTATTTCTATTGTGCCCGTACTGCTCAAATTTACCGTAAAGCAATTGATGATGCGTTGGCTGGTAAACCTTTTGATCCGTCACTGATGACACAATTGGAAGGCTTAGCGAATCGTGGTTATACCGAAGGTTTTCTACGCCGCCATGTGCATAGTGAATATCAGAATTATGAACATGGTTCTTCCAGTTTTGATCATCAAATTTTCTGCGGTGAAGTACTGGAGCGCAATGGAGATTACATCAAGATCGATGTGAAAAACCGTTTTATCGTCGGTGACTCACTCGAACTGATGACGACTAAAGGCAATATCACTTTCAATTTAACCGAAATGAAAGACAAAAAAGGTAATCTGATCGAAGACGCCAAAGGTTCAGGTCATATCGTTGAGATTCCAGTTCCGGCAGATGTTGATATGCAATATGCCCTGCTGATTCGTAATCTGCCAAGCTCGACTATGGATATTTCGGCATCTTCACTGGCTTATCAAGCGAGTTAAATATGGCACTGCTCATTACCGACAAATGCATCAATTGCGATATGTGTTTACCGGAATGCCCAAATGACGCGATTTATGAGGGTGCGAAAGTTTATGAAATTGATGTGAACCGTTGTACAGAATGCGTCGGTTTTTATGAGCATCAGACCTGTGTAGATGTCTGTCCGATTGAATGCATTGTTCCACATCCGGAGTATCGGGAAACACAAGAACAATTACTGGAAAAATTTAAGGGTTTGAACTTATTTAAATCTTAAAAATGAAGCGATGGAATAAACATTGCTTTATATAAAAACAACCTTGGGGAAAGTATAAAAATAAGGGTTGAAAACAAAAACTGTGCAGAGGAAAGGAACAGCTGAAAGTGCGTGGGGACACTTTTGGCTGTTCCAATAATAAATATAAAAAAAGGAACTCGGGTGTTAGCGTCCTGAGTTCCTATAAAGCGATAATAATGTATTTATAAGATATAGCACCTCGGTTTTGGGGAACCCAGGTGCTATTTTTTTATTGTCCTGAACGGATGATGTAATCAAAAGCAGACAGTGATGCCTTGGCACCTTCACCGGTGGCAATGATGATCTGCTTGTACGGCACGGTGGTACAGTCACCTGCCGCAAACACACCTTTGACATTGGTTTCATTGCGATCGTTAATCACAATCTCGCCACGGTTAGTTAATTCAACTGGGGTTTCTTTCAGGAAGTCCGTATTTGGCAACAAACCGATCTGCACGAAGATCCCTGCAAGTTCAACTGTGTGCTCTTCATCCGTGGCACGGTCTTTGTATTTCAGACCAGTTACCTGTGAACCATCACCCAGCACTTCAGTCGACAAGGCATTCTTGATCACGGTGGTGTTCGGCAAGCTATTCAGTTTGTCTTGCAGAACCTGATCCGCACGTAGTTTGGTATCAAACTCGACCAGCGTGACATGCTCCACAATTCCTGCCAGGTCAATCGCGGCTTCGACACCCGAGTTACCGCCACCAATCACGGCTACACGCTTGCCTTTGAACAGTGGGCCATCACAGTGCGGACAGTAGGCTACACCACGGGTTTTATATTCCTGTTCACCCGGTACATTCATTTCTCTCCAACGTGCGCCGGTCGACAGAATCACGGTTTTCGATTCCAGTTTGGCACCATTCTCTAAAGTCACTTCCACCAGACCATTGGCCGTTTCATCAGCACCTTTGATGTCAGATACACGTTGCAGGTTCATGATGTCGACACCATATTCACGCACATGGGCTTCCATCTCGGCTGCAAATTTAGGACCTTGGGTCTTCTGTACAGACGTAAAGTTTTCAATGTCCATGGTATCCATGACCTGACCGCCCATGCGCTCCGCCACGATCCCGGTCTTAATGCCTTTACGCGCTGCATAGATCGCAGAAGTATTGCCTGCAGGGCCACCACCGATCACCAGGACATCAAAGGCGTCTTTGGCATTCAGCTTTTCAGCATCTTTGGCAGCGGCATTGCTATCCAGCTTGGCGATAATTTCTTCCAGTGTCATACGACCCTGACCAATATGCTGGTTGTCCTGGAATACCATCGGCACCGCCATGATCTTGCGTTCTTCCACTTCTTCCTGGAAGAAAGCACCATCAATCATGGTCGCTGTAGTGCCCGGGTTATAGATCGCAATCAGGTTGAGTGCCTGAACCACATCCGGACAGTTATGGCAACTTAATGATACGAACACGTCAAAGTTAGATTGAACACCCAGGCTCTTGATATTCGCCAGCACTTCATCAGAGACTTTCGGTGCATAACCTGAAGTTTGCAGCAATGCCAGAATCAGGGAAGTAAACTCATGACCCATTGGCAAGCCTGCAAAGAACACCCGTGGCTCTTCACCGGCCTTGGCAATCCCGAAACTTGGCGCACGTGCATTGGTCCCGTCAAAGCGTGCAGTGACCAGGTCAGACAGTGCAGCCACTTCGGCAACCAGTTCCTGGATTTTGGCTGATTTGTCAGAACTATCCAGAGTGGCGACCAGTTCAATTGGGCCTTCCAGGCGTTCTAATAGGGTTTTAAGTTGAGCTGAAGTATTTTGGTCTAACATTGCTAACGTCTCCAAAGGAGTAAATGTTTACTTGATAACAGGATATTAAATGAATTGAATAAATAGGTAAAACAGTTTGTTTTTATTTTATTGATCGATATTTTAGATCGTTAAGCTAATCCTAGTTTTTTTCTGCCTTATTTAAATTTTTGAGCTGTGTTAAGCAAGTTAAATAGGTTGTCTTAAAAATAGCGTTGAAATTTCATCAAAAAATGCTCCCTATTCAGGAGCATTTTGGGAAATTAATGAATCCGCTGTTCGATACGGAGTGATCGACCCTTGATTGAGTTGGCCAAGAAAAACAAGATTAAGCTGAGTAGCGCCGATAAAATAGCGACACCAATAATGACCAGATTCGTGATCTGGCTCAACTGATCCGCCTGTTGCACCTGCGTATTTACACTCTTAGCGACCGTTGTCATCGCTTGACCATAGACTTGTTGCTGCATGGTCCAGATTTGTTCAGGCTTGAAACCATATTGTTCAAATTTAGGATCCTGTTTTTCTGCCTCAACCAATTTTAAAACATAGGGTTTTGCGGCAGATAAATCTTGCGGCTTATGCAGCAATGCCGTTTGCGCCAATAAATAAGACTTTACTGGTGCAGCAATCTTTGAATCGGCCAGGTAACGGGCGATTTCACTATCATTGATATTACTATCGTAATACACCACTTGCTGATAAGCATCATCCCGATCATTGCGCAGATCATGCTGCCAGTAAGTTAAGCCTGACCAAATTACGATAAAAGCAATCAGCCAGGCGACAAATTTCAGCACAAAAGACTGAAAGCGCACATAAAAGAAACGCAACTTTTTCAGTAAGCCAATCACAAAAAATGCACCGATGAAAGAGGCAAAAATTTTAATAATCAGCCAGCCAAACCAGCTCAGCAAACTAAAAAAATAATCTGGACTATCACCAATGCTGGCCAGTGTGGCATCTACACTGACCGGCAAATGCAATTGCTGTACTTGGGTACTTAGGCCAAAAAAACCATAGACCAGTTCCTGCTGGAAAAATAGGCTGATCAGTGAGGCTATAAATACGGTAGAGGTGGTCAAACCCAATAGCATCAAATTGCGTTGACGTTTCTTGAGTGCAACTACCCCCTGTTTGATGTCCTGAGGCTTAACGGCGTATTCATCTAAGGGCGGCAATCTCTACTCCTTCTTTCAGATTTTGGCCCCACCTGATTTAGTTGGGCTTGGATCCACTGGTACTTGATTCAATCACCAAATGATTCAGATTATCCTGCAAAGCTTTCAAACGCACGGTTGCTTCTGTGCGTTTTTGTACACCTTCTTTCTGGATCTGAATCACATCATTTACAGTTTTAATGAGGGTGTTTTGCACATGTTCAAGTGTTTCGATGTCAATCACTGAACGCTGGTTGGCTTTAGCGGTATCGACCGAGTTCTGATGTAATAGGTCAGCATTACGGCGAAGCAGCTCATTGGTGGCATCATCAATGGTATTGGCCAGCTGTACACTGTTCTTCTGTTCGCTCAATGAAATTGCGAGACTGATCTGGTTTTTCCACGCCGGTAAAGTAATGTTTTTGATCGCATAGAACTTGTCGACCAGCATCAGGTTATTCGACTGGATAATCCGGATCATTGGCAAGGTCTGCATGGCAGATTGCTGCAATACCTGTAAATCACTGACACGTTTTTCCAGATTATTGGCCAGATGGTTCAGGTCATAAATTTTCTGGGTGGTGCTCTGATCTTGCGGCAAGGCGGTTAAAGTGGAAATTTCCTGCTGCAGCTCCTGTTCGCGTAAACGGCCTGCGGCGATATGTACCCCGAGCTGTTTATATTCATCCTGTACCCCGTCAAACATTTTATCCAGGGTATCAACACGTGCTTTCAAACCGGATTGCGAGGTTTCAATCTCTTTCACCAGTACATCTAGCTGCTCTTTAGTGGTATTGAAATGCGCATCAAAGTTATCTTTCGCACCTTTGAATTTGCTAATGATATTGCCAAAAAAACCCGAACTTTTCTTTTTATTGAGAATACTGCTGGTATTCAGCTGCTGAGCCACCTGTACCACCTGATTCAGCTTCTGTCCTGTCGCATCCAGATCTCTATTTTGCACCAGATTCAGTAATTCATCGGTATAGGTCGAAGTTTTGGTCGCAATATTTTTGCCATATTCAGCCACGCTGTTATGACTCATGTTCTGCAACTCTTTACGTGCAGCCAGCACCTCCTGAAAGTCAGCAGGCTGTAAGCCCAGTTCTTTCAGGTCCATTTGCTGGAATTTTTGTTCGACCAGTTCATTCGAGCTTTCAACAGGTAAATTTACTAAATCAGACTTGGTCATAGTTCACCTTATATTGTTATGTTTTCGAGGGTTTCTCGAGGGATTTTTTTAACGTTTTAATCAGACTCTCACGGCTATTATCAAGTTTTTCCAGATCACTTGTCGAGTGTTTCGTCTGGCTTTGTTTGACATGATATTGCCAGGCCGGAATCAAGACCTGCTGTGCTTCCTTAAAGCGATCCAGCAGGCTAAAGGAAAGCTGCTGCGAAAGCTGCATCTGGGTAATGGCGATGTCATTACTGCTTTGCAAGGTACGTAAGGTATTAATTTTCTTGGAGAGGCGTTCTGAAAAATTATCCAAGGGATGCTGGTTTTTGACGAATAGCGGATATTCAGACAGAAACTCGTCTGCTGCGACAATGTGCTTGGCCATCTGTTCGCGCAACCCCAAAAGCTGCTGAAAACGTGACTGCGATTTCTGAATTTCAATCTGCAATTTACGGCTTAAGTGATCGGCCTGATCCAGCAAACGGTCCAGCCGTTGATAATATTCCACCTGACTTGAGCCATAATCCAGATCGATGCCCAGCCATTTCTGTAGAGCATTAAATTTACGTTTTTTCAGATATTTTTTAGATTCTGCCAAGGCATGAATCAATTGCTCAATGGTCTGGCTTAACTGTTGGGTCAAGTGCGGATCTACACCATTCAGTAGAACGGACTGTGCCTGAATCAGAGCATCTGCATAATGATTCAGCCCATATTGATTATCCAGTACAGGCACAAGCTCATTACGCTTAATCGCCAGAATTTCCTCACGATCAAGCATCATGTCAGTCAAGGCAGGTAGAGCTTCAAAGCGCGACATGGTTGAGGCGATATCCTTTAAAAAAGTGAAACAAAGAAGTCTAGAACATCTTCGAATGTAGCAAAAAAACAGACCGCGTTGTGTATATTTATCCAGAAATTCGTTACATCACTTTAACTAAATCCATGTTTTATCTTTATTTTAATTATGATTTTGGCAATACGATTCAATTGCAGAGATAAATGACTACATTGCATTTTGAGAATTATTTAACTTTAAGCATTTAGAACTTTAAAATGTATTCAATCTGATCTAAATGCTTACAACATCAGGTTTTACTTAAAATCCATATACAAAAAAAGCCATATTGCTATGGCTTTCAAGGATGATCCAACGCTGGCTTAAAGATAATCCCCTTCGCTCTCCGGCTGAAACAGCACTTTTTCAATGGTCACTTTCATGGTATTACCATCCGGTTGTGGCCATTCAATGGTTTGACCTTCTGCTAAGCCCAAAATGGCTGCACCTATCGGTGCGATGACATTGACCTGCCCCTTTTCACCTTTAAATTCGTGTGGGTAAACTAGTGTCACCTCAACAGCTTCCGTAGAAGGTGCAATGGTCAACAACACACGGGAATGCATGGTCACGATATTGCTTGCGATCGCTTGCGGCTCGACCACTTCGGCACGTGCCAATTCATCCTCTAAGCGGATCATGGTTTCGCTCAGCTTGCTCTGATTCTCCAGCATCGTTTCCAGACGATGTAAATCTTGCTCAGATAAAATAATGTTGGGTTTAGTCATCCTTATTACCTTGTTTAATGCATAAATGAAAAATTAATCAATCAACCGCCAGCAGCATTTTTAAATACAGGATTTACCCATATTCAAATGATACCGATCCATATAACGTTTAAATAAAAAGAATGATGTCATTCACGGCGCTTATATCAGCACCACCTTACAGTAACATGGGATTCACTCAAGCGCTTCATCTACCATGATCTTCAGCTCAATAACCTATTATTTTTAAAGTGTCAGGTTCTGAAAATAATTCCTGTAAATAATTTCAAGCAAAGCATGCAACGAATGCATTCATTCTTTTAAAGCATTTAAAAATACAAATAGTTGATAAAAGACTTTAAGCCAGATTGAGAAAAACTCAATATGATTTTATTGATGACTCAATCTCTTACGGCATGGAAATTGATCTATATAAGCCCGATCAAGTCTAAACATCTTTTACATCGTTATTTTTACAGCTATAAAAAAAGCTCCCGGTTGGGAGCTCCTTTCCGTTTATAAGCGATTATGCATAAACTGGGAATTTAGCACATACCGCTGCAACTTTCTCTTTCACCGCGTTGATAACAGCTTCATCGCCTTTAGCATCTAGGATGTCAGCGATCCAGCCTGCAAGTTCACGCACTTCAGCTTCGCCAAAACCGCGAGTTGTTACTGCAGGTGTACCGATACGGATACCTGAAGTGACGAACGGAGAGCGTGGATCGTTTGGTACAGAGTTTTTGTTCACAGTAATGTGAGCAGCACCTAACCAAGCGTCAGCTTCTTTACCTGTGATGTCTTGTTTGATTAAAGACAACAAGAACAAGTGGTTTTCAGTACCACCAGAAACTACGTCATAACCACGAGCGATTAATACTTCAGCCATTGCTTTCGCATTCACAACTACTTGTTGCTGATAAGCTTTGTATTCAGGTGCCATTGCTTCTTTGAAGCAGATTGCTTTCGCAGCAATCGCGTGAACCAAAGGACCACCCTGGTTGCCGGGGAATACAGCCGATTGAAGTTTCTTCTCGATTTCTTCGTTTGCTTTCGCAAGGATCAGACCTGAACGTGGACCACGAAGTGTTTTGTGAGTCGTAGTCGTAGTAACGTCAGCGATTTGCACCGGGCTTGGGTAAACGCCAGCGGCAACCAGACCTGCAACGTGAGCCATATCAACAAATAGGTAAGCGCCAACTTTGTCCGCGATGTCACGGAAACGCTGCCAGTCAACGATTTGGCTGTATGCAGAGAAACCAGCAACGATCATGCGTGGCTTGTGCTCAAGCGCCAAACGCTCAACTTCTTCGTAATCGATCTCGCCAGTTTCAGGGTTTAAACCGTACTGAATCGCATTATATGTTTTACCAGAGAAGCTTACTTTTGCACCGTGAGTCAAGTGACCACCGTGAGCAAGGCTCATACCCAGAACTGTATCGCCCGGGTTCAGAAGCGCTAAGTAAACTGCTGAGTTTGCTTGTGAACCAGCATGTGGCTGAACGTTAGCATAATCAGCACCAAAGAGTTCTTTAGCACGGTCAATCGCCAATTGTTCGATAACGTCTACATACTCGCAACCGCCATAGTAGCGTTTACCTGGGTAGCCTTCCGCATATTTGTTAGTAAGTTTTGAACCTTGAGCTTCCATAACTGCTGGTGAGCAGTAGTTTTCAGAAGCGATTAGCTCAATATGAGCTTCTTGACGAGCATCTTCATTCGAGATTGCTTGAGCTAATTCTGGATCAAATTCAGCGATAGAGATATTGGCAAACATTAGCGAGGTCCTATTGATTTAGGGCTTTTAAGCCGTGCTAAGATTGGCGCGTATTGTAGCATGAAGTTTTAAATTTTCGATCATGAACTTTATTCAGTTTGCAATAAAAATGGCTCATATCTAAAAAAACATGAGCCATTCAGATAAAAATAAGTTATTGAATTGGCATTAGAGATTTTACATCTGAAATAATATTAGGAATATTCAGTGCATAGACACTACCATGATCCCATTTAGTCACATTTGACTCATCCGTAATATAACGTACTGAAGTTTGTTTCTGATTGGCGAGTGCAACCAAAACATCTGTTGCTGCTTTCGGAACGGTACTATCTGCTGAACCCTGATAAATAATCACTGGCGTAGAAACTTTAACAAGTAAAGGCTGAGAATCTTTTTCCAAGAAGCTCTTTACGACTGGAATATTCATAAAATTAGTTTGAGTACGAGGATAATTATTTACTGAGTTATTATTTGATTGTGCATAAGCATACATTGCAGTACCAAATTTCTGGCCTAATACATCATAGCAATCAGTTTCTGCATTTTTCGCGATTTCGTCGGTTGGTGTTTTAAAAATCTGACTATATTGCAAATTTGGGTTCGGGTTACGCAAACCGGCAACAATCAATGCAGTAAAGGTATCTAAAGATGCTAAAGTTCCAATTTTTTTATCCAGATTTGTTTCTTGTCCCGCCTGTTGTTCACCTCCTGTCAAAATCAGATTGAAATTTGAAGCCGGTGCTAAAGCTACCGTACCTTTATAGGTCATCTTAGAAGCACGTGCTGCATATTGCGCAGCACCTAAAGCTGCCTGGCCACCTTGAGAATGCCCTACTGCAACCCATTGATTGGACGCTTGTGAACCTAAATAATTTCGTGCAGCCACAACTGCATCAGTAATAGAATAAGCTTCACTTTTCAGATTCAAGAAAGGATGAAGTTCTTTTCCACTTGGCTCTCCTAAACCTTCATAGTCAGGTGCCACTACAATATAGCCAGCTTGGAGAAACCCGCCAATCATGGCTTTAATATAATCATTCAGCGCTTTTCGACTCGGCGCACACTGATCAGCTACACCGGTAGTTCCATGTGCCCATGCCACAATTGGCCAGCCTGTAGCTGGAGGCGTTCCCTCGGGTGTGAAAACTAATGCAGTAGCTTGTGTTTCCTTACCATTAATTCCTAACATCTTATAAGTCATGATCACACTTTCGTCAGCGATCCCGGAGAAATCCGTTTGAGTATAGGCTACAGGTGTTGCCACGACTGGATTATCGATATTATTTACTGGAACAGCAGGTTTGGACTCGTAAAAACGATCATTATCACTATCATCGTTACAAGCAGTTAAGGCTACACTTAATGTGAGAAGAGCACAGGTCAATACTTGACGTTTCATCGATCTTATCCTTATCTTATTTATTATCATCTCTAATGAGTTTTTCTGGTTTTATCTTTAACAAACGATAAAACTACATGTAATTTCCCAATTTATCTAAACAATATCAAGAAAAGAATGCGTTATTTTTTCTATTAAATTCGCGTCAGTTTATATTTATTATGAAATCAGCAAACTTAAAAATAGAGAATTTCCCCTTTTCAGAACTATACAAATAGTCGCCATACGTTAAAAAGCCTGCAATTAATACAGAAATAAAGCAATTCAATTGTCAGTTGCAAAATAATAATGTTAGATTTTACTCTCCTCTCTTTTCAGGCACATTTCCGACATGCAGGCCATTATTCTTGATACCGAAACGCATACTTTAAATGGTCAACCCATCGAAATTGCTTATGCGCCTGTCGAAATTGTAGAGCATAAAATCAGTCTGGATAAAAGCCGCCTGTTTGATCAGCTTTATTCATGTGACGAAGCCATTTCTTTTGCTGCCATGGCCGTGCATCATATTCTGGAATCGGATCTGGAAGATCAGCCGCATTACACTACCTTTCGCCTACCTGATGAAACCGTCTACATGATCGGCCATAATATTGATTATGACGTCCGTGCCATCGAAAAATGTGGTGTAGATACTTCAAAAATCAAGGCGATTTGTACACTGGCTTTAGCACGTCGGGTCTGGCCAGATGCGGAAGCACACAATATTTCTGCCCTGATTTATATGATCACCAAAGGCAGCGAAAGAGCGCGTGAAATGATCCGTAAAGCGCATCGTGCCGATATGGATATTATTTTAACGGCCAATATTTTAATGCATATTGTGCATCATTTAAAAATCAACAGTATGCAGGAATTATTCGATGCTTCTGAAGATGCCCGAATTCCACGTACGATTAATTTTGGTAAACATCGCGGCACCGCTATTGCAGAGCTACCTGCTGACTATGTGCAATGGTTGTTACGTCAAGATGAGCTAGATCCTTATTTACGTAAGGCACTTGAAAATACGGCGATCACGACATTATAGTTTTTATCAAAATAAACCTCTGTATTTTAATAAATACTTCATATTAATGTAATTTTCACAGACTATGCTCTAGCTGAATTTAAGCAACCATCTATTCAGTCATGATGCATTTTTATAAAACTCAACGTGGGATCGAGGTGCTACAGGATCGCTCCATCCCGCTAACCGCACGCCAACGCCGCTTACTGGTTCTGATCGGCAGCCAGGATTTCAACTTATTAAATGATGGCTTAAAGCAGCAGCTTGCTCCCGCCGAACTCTTAGAGCAACTTTATGTCATGGATCTAATCGTTCCAGCTGAAACTGGCGATATCGCAATCAGCCAAAAAACGGCAGACGCAAGAGCAGATACAAAAGTTGACTTGGCACACTCCGAGATTCACCATTCGTTGAATTCCTCGATAGCAGCGACCTCTACGACGAAAGATTTAAACTCCGAAATGGAGCCCATAAAAATACTGCAGAACATCCCATCTGTTGAAAAGGATGTAAGCCATGAACAAAAGCTGCCTGAACTTAAACTTATGTCTTTTGAAGACCTCAAATATATGATGATGGAAAGCTTACAAAAATATTGTGGCTTGATGGCCAAGCAGCAAATTCACCATATTTTACAGGCACCGGATGTGCGCAGTTTGAAACTTTGTCAAATGCAATGGATCACATCACTTCAGGAAAGTCGCATTGCGCCTCAAGAATTGAATCACATTCTGAAGCAGATTAATTTTGCTTTAGATCAATTGCAGTAAAATAAAGCGCCTGAATAAGAATATCTTAGTCTTTTAAACTCTTAAATAAGCGAGTTTAACAATGAGGCAGCTTTAATTATTTAAGATAACTAATTGGTTATTTGATATATTTATATTTAAGCAAAATTTAAAGCTCGAAATATCCGACTTAAGCGTGATAGAAAAAGAATTACAATCCCGCCATATAGTGAGCATAGACATCCGATTGGATCATGTACATGTCACATTATTTAGAATTCGATGCGTTCGATAATCCCATGCAACTGAGTAAAGTTGGCAACTGGGTGATCACCTTTTTAAGTCCGGTTGAAGAACTGCAATTTGTGCAACTGGCGATTACCTATGTGCTTCCCCGCCAGATCAGTGACAGCTTGCAACCGCGCCGTGTGTTGATTCAAAAAAGTCCCATTGAGCATCATTGGCTGATCCAGGCCATTGAATGTTTTGACAGCACGACTCGTCAGGAAATTTCTTTAAGCCCTGAGCATACAATCGCACAGCAAACTTTAGTGCAGATTCTAAAAGATTTTGAAAAATATGATGTGAATGTGCAGCTTAAACAGATTTAAATATTTGCTCACTCCAGCGAGCTTTTTTATTGTTATGGGATATTTCTTCGGCCAATTAAAGCCCATTATCACGTTGTCTTCTCTTAGATATTGAATCAGAAGCTGATTATAGCTGCATACAGTAGTATCCAAGCTAGCAAACACCAAAGTATAAAAAACTCACCTAAATGGTGAGTTTTTTTATCTGCTGAATCGGTGATTTCGGATAAATAAGTTCAATTTTTTTCTACCTATCTGAAGTTCACTGATTAAATTATTCGATAACGCGATAAATATTTGAAGATTGTTGGCTTTCAAACAACAACTCAATACTCGGCAGAATGGTTTCACCATCCACCACGATGTGTTCAATTTTTTTGACCAACTCAGCTGCATGATGAATGTTGTGCTCTGCAAAGGAACGCAGCATCGCTTTCGCTTCAGTCACTTGGCTAAATTGATCTTTCACCTTGATATCAATCATCTTTGACATTTTTCCTTCCTCTCTCATTATCCAATTTTCAGTTTTTTATACCATAATTAGCCAAGCGATTAATCTTCAAGATGTTAGCGAATTTGGCAATGTAAACTTTTTTATCTGAATGGATTATAAGAAAAAGAATATTAAACTTAATGAATTGTGCAGACATTAAAAAAGCTCGCATTTCTGCGAGCTCTGTGTTGGATGGCTAGTGCTAGATTTATTGTCTGGTGATAAACATCAAACTCAACTAACTGTCATTGATCCGTCCAACTTATCGGTAGCGTCTTATTGATTTTACGACCTACCATGAGTTGAATATAACAGTATTTTTTTAGCCGATAATACTCTTTTACACTTCTAAAAGAAGACTTATACAAGATTTCAATTGTCATTTTTTTAAAGCAGATTAGAATATTTCTGGCTTGTTATCCGAAGACTTCTGCATTCATATCGTCTTTATTTAATTCATTGATTTCTAGAAAAATATCCTATTAAACATACGATTTCCTGTTGCATAGCGGGTTCAACATTTTCCTTCATAACCTCTAATGAGCACTTCAAAATTTAAACTCGGATATGATTTTTTATTAAAAATACTTTCGAAAAAGGACGCAATATTCAAAGAAACTGCTGTTATAGAATCTATACGACTAATTTTAAAAGGTTATTTTCAAAAATTGGCGATAATTCAATCTCCTCATTAAGGTCAATTAACCATATTTTTGTCTGAGTACTTCATCATTTAGAGGGACGGATCAAAATTATTGAATAGATTTTCTGAACGTTAAATGTCATATTTTTATTTGTAGCATAGTTAAATATTCAGAACCTTACTCAGCTTTTCAAAGCTACCCTATTTACATGCAATTGATCTGTAAACTCTAAATTTGATCAAAATAAAAACTCCTACTTAATAGAAATTTAATTTTATATCAACCTTAAACATTGAATATAAATGCAATACAATGCTCATAAATACATCGAGATATATCTAATTTTTTATGTCAGCTAATAATTTTAGGAAACACCTTGATCTCAATTTAAGGCAGTTAATACTTTTATTGGCTATTTTTAGTGTGTCTAGCCTTTTTATTATTTCTCTCATTATTAGCTATCAGATCGTCAAAAATCAGTTAATCGACAATTCCCTTGCCTTAAATGCTGACCATGCACATAAAATTGCATTAAGCACAGACAACCATTTTAGAAATATGCTTCTTGAACTGGACTATAGTGCCAAGATATTAGGTCAAGACTTTAATAACAATGAGCTGAGAGAAGCCGAGGTCAATAAATTAAAATATCAGTCTGAACATTATAACAGTGTCGTAATCAGTGATACTCAAGGCAGACTAATCAATTTTTCACCGAATATTCTGAATATTGATAAAAGCAAAATACAACATACTCAAGGGATTATTGACTCTCTCCATAAAAAATCGACTTATATATCTTCACCCTATTTTTCTGTGCAAAAAAACATGATCGTGTTTATATCTCAACCTATTTTTGACAAGTCAAATCACTATCAGGGCTTCATCGGTTCAGCGATTTATTTAAAAGAAAAAAATGTAATTAATCAGCTTCTAACCACTTATAAAAATTATAAGAATAGTTATATGTATGTGATTAACAATGAAAATAAAATTATTTTCCATCCGGATCGTGAACGAATTGGTCAATGGGCCAGCAATAATACTGGTCTGGAATATATGCATGCGCATAAAAATGGTCAAATTCGTTTAATCAATAGCCAGGGCACTGATAATCTGGCGGGTTTTTCTCATATTCCGACTTCAAACTGGATCGTGGTTTCCCAACAACCCACCCATGATTTACTTAAACAGGCAAATTCTATCCTTTATAAATTAGCCGCAGGATTCCTTTTATTTTATCTGCTTGTTTTTTATATTGTATGGCGACTGTCTGATTCTATCTCGGCTCCGTTGAACCAACTGGCAGATATGGCAAGTTTACTGAATCAGGCAGAAATCGGTTCAAAAATTAAGGATATCCAACCCTGGTACTATGAGGTCACAAAATTCAAGTTAGCTCTACTGCTCAGTGTTCGCAAATTTTCACAACAAATGAGCAAAATGGATCATCATATTAATACAGATCCTTTAACCGGCTTGATGAATCGTCGTGGGTTGAATTATGTCATGACTCACAACATGAAAATGAACATCCCTTTTTCAGTGCTTCTGATGGATGTGGATCATTTTAAAAACATTAATGACAATTATGGTCATGATCAAGGTGATGTTGTCTTAAAGCATATTGCCAAGACGATGCAGCAAAAATTTCGTAAAGATGATATTTGCTGCCGCTACGGTGGTGAAGAATTTATCATTATTATACCGAACAGCAATCTCACTGAAGTGTATGAAAGTGCGGAAAGGTTCAGAAAAGAGATTGCAGGTAAAGAGATTCAGAATATAGGTCACATTAGCATTTCGATTGGGATTGCTTCTTGGCCAGACAGTTCTAAAAATATTCTAGACGTTTTGAAAATTGCCGATAACAATCTTTATCGGGCGAAAGATGATGGCCGCAACTGTGTGCGTTACTAATTTGATTTATTTTTCAGTTTTATAGCTTAAATAAATGGTGCGCTCAGCGGGACTCGAACCCACGCCACAGGCTTCGGAGACCTGTACTCTATCCAGTTGAGCTATGAGCGCATCTTTTTTGGATCGCGCACATCATAACAAAAAAAAGCATAAGGTAAAGCAACTATCTCTAACTTCATCATTTTTATGCTTAAGCTTTATACAATGTTCCAAAACAGCAACACAGAATTATATGTGAATCACTTGGCTTATTTTGCGAGATCACTCACAATATCTCAACTTTTCACCATTTGAGATATTCATGACTGATGCACTGATCTTAAGGGATGTGTCAAAGACCTATCGCAATGGCTTTCAGGCATTGAAAGGAATTAACTTAAATGTACCAGAAGGTGAATTTTATGCGCTACTGGGTCCTAACGGCGCAGGAAAATCTACCACCATCGGTATTATCAGTTCATTAACAAAAAAAACATCCGGTACAGTCGAAATTTTTGGTCATAATCTGGATACCCACCCCTCTCAGGCCAAACAGTGTCTAGGTGTGGTGCCTCAGGAATTCAACTTTGCCCAGTTTGAAAAAACCTTCGATATTTTGGTGACTCAGGCAGGCTATTACGGCATTCCTAAAAAAATTGCACAGGAACGGGCGGAGCTTTATCTGACCAAACTGGGTTTATGGGAAAAGCGTTCCACTCAGGCCCGCATGTTATCCGGCGGGATGAAACGTCGCCTGATGATTGCGCGTGCCATGATGCACGAACCGAAACTGCTGATTCTGGATGAACCGACAGCTGGCGTTGATATTGAGTTGCGTCGTTCGATGTGGGAATTTTTGAACGAGATGAATGAAAAAGGCACCTCCATCATTCTGACCACGCATTATCTAGAAGAAGCGGAAATGCTGTGTCGCCGTATTGCGATTATCGATCGCGGTGTGATTAAAGAAGACACCACCATGAAAAGCTTCCTGAGTCAGCTCAATGAAGAATCGTTTATTTTTGATCTGGCCGAACCGATTGAACCTTTACATCTGGATATTATCGGCGTGCGATTTAACCTGATCGATCCGATGACCTTAGAAATCACTATGGACAAGGCACATAGCATAAATGATCTGTTCCAGTTGCTGGAATCACAGAATATTCAGGTGCGCAGTATGCGCAATAAATCCAACCGTCTGGAAGAACTTTTTGTGAAAATGGTCGAGAAAAATCTGGATGGAGCTGCGCAATGAACATTAATCAGCTCAGCGTAGCTTTATATACCATTATCTATAAAGAAGTGCGTCGCTTTATGCGCATCTGGCCACAAACCCTGTTGCCACCTGCAATCACCATGAGCCTGTACTTCGTGATCTTTGGTAATCTGGTCGGCTCACGCATTGGAGAAATGGGCGGCTATAGTTATATGGAGTTCATTGTGCCCGGTCTGATTATGATGGCCGTGATCACCAACAGCTATGCCAACGTCTCATCTAGTTTCTTCAGCTCAAAATTTCAAAAAAGCATTGAAGAACTGATTATGAGTCCTGTACCGATGCATGCCATTTTATGGGGTCATGTATTGGGTGGTGTGATTCGTGGCATATTAGTTGCGATTATTGTCAGTGCCGTGAGCTTATTTTTTGCCGATTTATACATCACCAACTGGTTTGTGACTATATATACAGTCTTGATTACTTCCCTGCTGTTTTCTTTGGGTGGGTTTATCAATGCCGTTTATGCCAAATCTTTCGATGATATCTCGATTATCCCGACTTTTGTGTTAACACCACTGACTTATTTAGGTGGTGTGTTTTATGCCATATCGAGCTTAAGTCCGTTCTGGCAAAATTTATCCTTGATTAATCCTGTCGTATATATGGTCAATGCCTTCCGCTATGGCATTTTAGGACATAGCGATGTCAATGTCGCCATTTCACTGACTGTGATTACCTTATGTTGTGCCGTACTGTATGCAGTGGCCTATCATTTACTCTCCCGTGGTTCAGGAATGCGTGAATAATGAGTGTAGAACAATCTCTCCTTGGTAAAGATACCAATTACCCGACAGAATATCAGCCGGATGTTCTGTTTCCGATTTCGCGCGCACCTGCTCGTGAACAATACGCGCATGTCGACGCGATTCAGCAAGGCACCGACTGGTGGCATGTTTTTGAAATTTCCTGGTTAAATTCAACCGGCGTACCCCAAGTCGCAATTGGACGGATCAGCCTGCCTGCTTCTTCGCCGAATCTGATTGAATCTAAATCACTCAAGCTCTACTTTAATAGTTTGAATTTTGCCGAATTTGAATCTCAAGCTGACTTTATCGCCAGGGTGGAAAAAGATTTATCTGCTGCTGCTGGCGCAGAGATTACGTTAGATTTATTTCAGGTTGATGACTTGGAAGTTGCCAAGCCTGAAGGCATCTGCATTGATGAACTAATTCCGGAACGTCTGGAAAATCATCCTGATGCGAGTCTTTTGGCTCTGGATGCGAACCATACCGAAGAAGTTGAAATCCAGCTGTATTCACATTTATTAAGAAGTAACTGCCCAGTCACTGGACAACCGGATTGGGGTACAGTATTTATACGCTATCAGGGCAAAAAACCTTGTTATAAGAGTATTTTGGCTTATATTATTTCTTATCGTCAGCATAACGGTTTTCACGAACAATGCGTGGAGCAGATGTTTGCCGATCTCTGGCAACAACTGAAACCGGAAAAGCTGATGGTCTACGCAACCTATACACGCCGCGGTGGATTGGATATCAACCCTTGCCGTGTATCGGATTTAACATGGATGCCTCGCCCTATTCGATTAGCGCGACAATAAAAACATTGAGGTTGAACAATGCCATTTTTTGGGTTTATTCCTTCTGCAGAGCTTTTAAATACAATTAAGACTGCACAAAAAAACAAAAATTCAAGTGAGCCGCTTTACCCATTGCGTGATAAAACCGCATTGATGATTAATGATGAAATTATTGATGCGATTCTCACCGAGCTGGTGCGTCGCTTTCCTGCCAGCGATAAACGTGATACTGCGGAAAAACTGGCTGGCTATATCAAGTCGACTGTTGCGGTTTTGCTGAAGCAGTTATTGAGTAAAGCGCCGAACGATGTGGTCAGAGAGTCAATTGCATTCTCTGAGCGCAGTCTGTTTAAAGATCCTGAAGGACATTTCCGTATTGGTGAGTCACTGGATGCCAGTCTGGTGACGAATTTAAAGCATCATTATGCGGAACTTAAAGCCGGTCAGAGCATCGATAAACAAGCGTTCAGTAACTTATACAAGCAATTTGGTGAAGCGACAGTCCGACATTTTATGGTCGACTTTAATAAAACCCTGGATCTTGGCATGATCAAACGCAAGGCAGCAGATATTGGCGCATCTGCAGTGATCAAGGCCATCAATATGGCAGCAGATAAAATTATTCTGAATTTGAATAAAGATGAGCTGCGCGCCATGGCCGAATATCACGACACTTTGTTCTATACAGAATAGTTTTGGATAGCATGGTTTCAAGATTTTCTACAAATCTTGAGGAATTAGCCTGACTTCGGTCAGGCTTTTTTATGATCAATGAAATAGCTTGTTACAGATAAGCGGCTCTATAAGACAGACTGCCGTAAAAATAGCCAATCCATCGCTATTTTTGTATAAGCGGCTAGGTCTCTTATTCATCCGAATGTTATCTTTAATCTGGCACTTTAAGCCCCACGATTGAAAAAATTTATCAATCTTTTTCATGGCATGATTCAAATGACATCGCCAGCAACTCATCAAAAAAACTGGAAATCGTAGCAAGATGTTGAAATCGGATTTTTATAAAAAGTTTAAGCAGCTTTCAATCGCACTTACCGCATTTGGTCTCAGCAGTTTGAGTCTGGCCAACGATTTCCAATATCACCCTTCTTATGCCGCTTTTAAGCAGAACGCCATGCAGAGCTATGGGCTGAGTGCCCAGCAAGTAGATTCCGCCATGAGCGGGACGCGTAATTTGCCTAATATTATCAATATCATGAATCGCCCAGGTGAAAGTAAGCCTTGGTATTCGTATAAAACTAACTTCTTAGCTGAATCTACCATTCAGCGCGGCGTACGTTTTAAACAGCAATATGCAGAAACGCTTAACCGTGCTGAACAGCAGTTTGGTGTACCACAGGCGATCATTCTGGGCATTTTAGGTGTAGAAACCGGTTTTGGTAGCAACAAGGGCTCTTTTGTCACTCGTGATGCCCTAGCAACCTTAGGGTTTGGCTATGAACGTCGTGCCCAGTATTTTCAGGATGAACTGGCTGCTTTAATTGCCTGGTCGTATAGAGATGGTGTTGCCACCTCTTCTGTGGTGGGTTCGTATGCCGGCGCTGTTGGCTATCCGCAGTTTATGCCGAGCAACATTCCAAAATTCGGCGTGGACTACGATGGCAATGGTCATATTGACCTGCGTAACTCAGCGGTAGATGCGATTGGTTCGATTGCCAACTATCTGGCACAGCACGGCTGGCAGCGTAATCAGCCCATTGCCTTTCCGGCACGTTATACCGGTTCAAATCCCGATGCCGTGATTGCCAAGGATCTGACTCAACCTATGCCTTATGGTGTGTTAAAAACGCAAGGCATCAGCCCAATGAATCCAATCGTAAAAATTGACGATCTGGATCTGGTCAATGTAATTCAATTACAAGAGAATTATGGCTCGATTTACTACATCACTTATCCAAATTTTCAAGTGATTACCACTTATAATCGTAGCCGTATGTATGCTACTGCTTTGTGGCTATTAGGTACCGAAATTACCAGCCGTTAACACTGAAAATTAATATAAATTATGAAAGTCAACATTTTTATAGGTTAATTTGTACGTATTTTAAGCAATTTTAATATCATGTTACAATATTGATTATTTTTTAATCAATCATTGTTTATTTTGCGTTCTTTTTTTAACTATTTTAATTAAACACTAGACAGGGTATTGCTGGCATGAATATTATCCATTTCGTTAAATGTAGTTGCATAAGTTAAATATCAGGCATGTTTATATGGTTTTTCAGCCATTTATGAACAACCAATAGATATGCTGTTAGGAGTTGATTCGATGCATTCTTCAATTTTGAAGTCTTTTATGGCCATTGCCACGATCGTCACGCTGACGCAATCACAGGCAGATATGGTTCCGTCATCTTCATTCACCAATGAAAATGACAATTCGCGTCTTGCAACGCGAGTACTCAATAAAGAAGCTCAAAGCTTCAATTCAAATTTCACAAATTTGAACAGCCTTTCAATCACTGAGCGTTCTGGCGATAAAGTTCGCCGTGAAACCATTGCAGCGAAAATTGAACTTCCTGCAGAAGAGCCTTCAGTGATTGAAAAACTGAATACAGTGGCTTCTAATACTGTACGTAAATTCAGTCAGACAGGTACAGCGTCTTGGTATGGTCGTCAATTCCACGGCCGTAAAACTGCAAGCGGTGAAACCTTTGATATGAACGCAATGACTGCTGCTCATCGTAGCCTGCCATTGAACTGCTATATTCGTGTAACTAACCGCAATAACGGCAAGAGCGTCGTGGTTAAAGTAAATGACCGCGGTCCTTTCCATGGTAACCGTGTTGTTGATTTATCTTACGGTGCTGCGAAACAGTTAGGTATTACCAGTGCCGGTACTGCAAAAGTCAGTATTGAACGTGTCGCTGGCCCAAATTCTTAAGATTTGACCTGCAACACATTTAACAAAAGCCACAGCAATGTGGCTTTTTTTATTGTGCTCATTTTCTAGAAGAATATAAACGCTCCTGCTCAGCCCTATCTTAAAGTTCTTTCAAGAAAATTTTGGCATGTTCATCCTGCCTGATAAAATTCGCTCGCTTGCATGATTAACTTTTGACCACACCCAGATTCTGCTTTATATTTCCAGATAAGCAAAACATGTTCATGGAATGGAGCGAAGAATGAAAACAATATCTGAATGGTTTGATGAATATAGTGACAGCCATCAAAATAAAACCAATAAGCTGATTCACTGGGTTTGCGTACCGACCATCTATTTTTCGATTATTGGCATTCTAGCGCATTTCAGCGCTTTGCTGACTACCCTGCTACTGGTTTTGGCTTTTATCTTCTATGCACGCCTAGATCTTGTTTTGGCAGTAGCGATGGCTGTATTAACGTTGGTAATGGCTTGGCTCATCTGGATTCTGCCAGTCGGTACCGGTTTCTTTATTGCCCTGTTTGTCTTGGCCTGGATTGGCCAATTTTATGGACACAAAGTGGAAGGTAAAAAGCCTTCGTTCTTCAAAGACCTCCAATTCCTCCTCATTGGCCCAATTTGGTGCATGGATGCCTATTTAGGTAAAATCCTACCGAACTGGAAATCGCGCCATAACAGCGCAATTATGAGCGTTTAAACGCCATATTCGATTTATCCAATTGGAAGAACCTCATTGATAGGTTCTTCCTTGATGTTTTAACCAGCCATCGACATGTTTTCGCGCAGGGTCATGATGCGTCCAGTGAATCACCCCGCCCTTGTCACTGTATTCATATTCTCCATAAAACTCGACCTGATCCTGTTTTTGAATACTCTGAATACGCGGTGCCAGATCGATATTATGTGCAACCAGTACAGTTTGGCCATTTGGTAATTCGAGGATAAACTTTTGATGGCGCGATCCTTCATGATCATCTGGCAAAACGGCAATCACCTGCCCGCTTGAACGCACTTGTAGATCACTCTGGCGCTGTTGAAACGCCCGTGCAATTCGGTCCAGATCATCAGTCGTTTGAGAGGGTACTAAATTAGGCTCTGAATCAAGCGTTTCAGTTGTAGTATCAGATGCGGATGGAATAAGTGGTTGGGATTGTTGTAGATCCAGGCCCAGATAAGCAGCAATCAACAGTGCAATGACTGCACCGATGCTCAGATTGGTTTTATTTGGCATTTTTATAACTTTTTTATTAAATGATGAATACATGATCTGAGCTCTATCACCAAACCCAAATCCTATTCTTGAATTGCTGATGAAGAATAAATCAACATAAAAAAGCCCCATCAATCAGATAGGGCTTTTTCTAATTCCTCAGGAATTATTTTGCAGCAGCTTGAGCAGCAGCAACTTCTTCAGCGAAGCTCATTTCTGCTTTTTTCTCAATGCCTTCACCAACTTCGAAACGAACGAAGTTTGCAACTGTAGTACCAGTTGCTTTAAGAACGTCTGCAACTTTCTTATCGTTGTCGATTACGTACATTTGACGCTCAAGCACAACTTCATTCAAGTATTTCTCAACAGAACCTACAACCATCTTCTCAACGATATTTGCTGGCTTGCCAGATTCAAGTGCTTTCGCTTCAGCAATTTCTTTCTCTTTCGCGATAAGCTCAGCAGAAACGCCTTCAGCATTTACAGCAACTGGGTTGAACGCAGCAACGTGCATTGCCAAGCCTTTACCTGTAGCTTCATCACCAGTGTAAGAAACAACAACACCGATTTTAAGACCGTGTTTGTAAACTGCAAGGTTTTCGCCTTCAACAATTTTCGCACGACGTACTTGGATGTTTTCACCGATCTTTTGAACAAGAGCGATACGCGCTTCTTCAACAGTTGCACCATCTTCTAGTTTCAATTCAGCGATTTGAGCAGGATCAGTTACGTTTGCAGCAAGTGCAGCAGCAGCAACTTTCGCAGAGAAACCAGCAAAGTTTTCGTCTTTTGCAACGAAGTCAGTTTGACAGTTAACTTCTAGAAGAAGTGCTTTGTTGCCGTCTTGAGCAATCGTGATTGCGCCGTCAGCAGCAATGTTACCTGCTTTTTTAGCAGCTTTAGCTTGACCAGATTTACGTAGGTTGTCGATCGCCAGTTCAACGTCGCCGCCCGCTTCTGTCAAAGCTTTTTTACATTCCATCATTGCAAGACCAGTACGATCGCGCAATTCTTTAACCATGCTTGCTGTAACTGCAGTCATGTTTATCTCCTAAATTCGGTAGAAAATGAATTCTTTTTAGAACAGAAACGGCCCAGAGGAGTTCTCATGGGCCGCCTGCATACATAACGCTTACTTTGCCACCATCACATGTCGCAAAAATGATAAGCTAGCGTCAAACGCATTAAGCCTCAGAAGCTGGAGCTTCTTCTGCTTTAGCTTGTGCATTTGCTTGTGATTGAGCATATTCTTTACCAGCAAGAATCGCATCAGCCATAGCAGAAGCATAAAGTGTTACTGCACGGATCGCATCATCGTTACCCGGGATAACGTAGTCTACGTTGTCTGGGTTAGAGTTTGTATCAACGATACCGATTACAGGAATACCAAGGTTCTTAGCTTCTTTGATTGCAATCGCTTCGTGATCAACATCGATTACGAATAATGCGTCAGGTAAACCACCCATGTTTTTAACGCCGCCTAAGCCACGCTCAAGTTTTTCCATCTCACGAGTACGCTCTAGAGCTTCACGTTTAGTCAGCTTAGCGAAAGTACCGTCTTGAGATTGAGTTTGAAGGTCTTTTAAACGGTTGATAGATTGGCGAAGTGTTTTCCAGTTCGTCAACATACCACCTAACCAGCGGTGATCTACATATGGTTGACCAGCGCGTTGAGCTTGTTCACGGATGATCGCAGAAGCTGCACGTTTAGTACCAACGAACAAAACTTTGTTCTTTTTGCTAGCCAAGTTGTTAGCAAAGTTCAAAGCATCATTTAACGCAGGAACAGTGTGCTCAAGGTTGATGATGTGAATTTTGTTACGCGCACCAAAGATGTAATCACGCATCTTTGGATTCCAGAAACGAGTTTGGTGACCAAAGTGCGCGCCAGCTTGAAGAAGGTCGCGCATGCTTACGTTGTAATCTGCCATTTTCTTTACCTTAAAGTTTGGGTTAGGCCTCCATATACCCGCATTCTCCACCCTAAAGGGCACCCAGAGTAATGTGTCGATATATGTGCGGATTTTTTGCCTCATCGCACAAAGCCCGTGAAATTTATTCACGAAAAAGCATTTGATAAAATGGGCGGCTATTTATACCATAGTCACACACAAATTTCCAAAAGTTTTTAGAGATCATGAACAACACTTACCAAGCTCCACGTCGACTCATCAAAACCTCTGACGAAATTGAAAAAATGCGTGTGGCAGGGCGACTGGCGGCAGAAGTTTTGGATATGATCAAACCGCATATTGTTCCGGGTGTCACCACTCTGGAACTTGATACGATTTGTCATGACTATATTGTCAATCAACAACAGGCGATTCCTGCATGCTTAGGCTATGGCGCTGCACCGGGTCGACCTGCCTTCCAACATACCATTTGTACTTCTGTGAACCATGTGGTGTGTCACGGCATTCCATCAGACAGTAAAAAATTGAAAAAAGGCGACATCCTGAACATTGATGTGACCGTGATTAAAGATGGCTATCATGGTGACACCAACATGATGTACATCGTGGGTGGTGAAACCACGATCCTTGCCAACCGTCTATGTAAGGTAGCGCAAGAAGCCATGTACCGGGGTATTGAAACTGTAAAACCAGGTTCAACCATTGGCGATATTGGTCATGCCATTCAGCAGTATGTTGAATCCGAGCGTTTTGGCGTGGTACGTGAATATTGTGGTCACGGTATTGGTACAACTTTCCATGACGAACCGCAAGTGCTGCATTATGGTCAACCAGATACTGGCATGGTGCTTGAAGAAGGTATGACCTTTACCATTGAACCAATGGTCAATGGCGGTGACTGGAAAACCAAATTACTCGGTGATAAATGGACAGTGGTCACCAAAGATCACTCATTGTCAGCACAATATGAACATACAATTCTAGTGACTAAAACCGGCGCGGAAATTTTAACCGCACGCCAGGACGAAGATTTGTCACGCTTTAGTGCGTAACCACAATATCAACAACACAAAATGGTCACTTTAAAGTGGCCATTTTTATTTTATATTTCATGCATTCATATGCATGACCGAGATGTAACAAGTCTCTTCTCTCCTGCTCCGAGCATATCGAAATTCAAGATAAAGTTCGGCCAATACACCATTTTTTCCTTAAAGTTTTCCAAATTCTTTTGCCCTATCTGCACCATTTTAGGCTAAGATAATGTGCTTTTTATTTTTTAATCCCTATAAGAAGGAATACTGCCGTGGACGTACGTCTCTCTGATCGTGTGAATGCCATCAAACCGTCCCCTACGCTTGCTGTGACCAACAAAGCTGCTGAATTAAAAGCTGCAGGTCATAACGTGATTGGTTTGGGCGCAGGTGAACCAGATTTTGATACCCCTCAACACATCAAAGATGCAGCAATTGCAGCGATTAACAACGGTTTCACCAAATACACCGCTGTTGACGGTACGCCAGGTCTTAAAAAAGCCATTATTGCTAAATTCAAACGCGACAATAACCTAGACTATGCAGCAAACCAGATTCTGGTTTCTTGTGGTGGTAAGCAATCATTCTTTAACTTAGCTTTAGCTTTGTTAAATAAAGGTGATGAAGTAATCATCCCAGCACCATTCTGGGTAAGCTACCCGGACATGGTGATCATCGCTGAAGGTGTTCCTGTTATTGTGAAATGTGATGAAGAACAACGTTTCAAAATCACCCCTGAACAATTAGAAGCTGCAATCACTGACAAAACTCGTCTAGTGGTATTAAACAGCCCGTCTAACCCAACAGGCATGATCTACACTAAAGCTGAGCTTGAAGCGCTCGCTGACGTACTGCGTAAATACCCAGAACTATTTATCGCATCTGATGACATGTACGAACCAATCCGTTGGGATGACGAGTTCTACAACATCGCAACAGTTGCACCAGACCTTTATGACCGTACGATTGTGTTAAACGGTGTGTCTAAAGCTTATGCAATGACTGGCTGGCGTATCGGCTACGCAGCGGGCCCTGCTAAACTGATTGGTGCAATGAAGAAGATCCAGTCTCAATCGACTTCAAACCCAACTTCTATTTCGCAAGTTGCTGCTGAAGCTGCATTGAATGGTCCTCAAGACGTTCTTGAGCCAATGATTGAAGCATTCAAACGTCGCCATGACTTGGTTGTGAAAGGCTTGAATGATATTCACGGTATTTCTTGCCTGCCTGCTGATGGTGCATTCTATGCATATGCCAACATCAAACCGTTGATTCGTGCCAAAGGTCTTAAGTCTTGCACAGAATTCTCTGCATGGTTACTGGAAGAAACTGGTGTTGCAGTGGTTCCTGGTGATGCATTCGGTCTTGGCGGTTTCATGCGTATCTCTTACGCAACGGCTGACGAAGTACTTGTTGATGCACTTGCACGTATCAAAAAAGCTGCTGATTCTATCGAAGGCGTTGATGCTGCGATTGCTTCAATCGAAGCTGAAAAAGCTGCAAAATAATCTAGCTTGCTAGATAAAAAAACCCGCGAATTTCGCGGGTTTTTTATGTTCTTCAACATGTATTAAACAGTGAGTCGTATTCGCTTATAGCTCAAGTATTTAATGAGCAAACAAAACATAGACTTGCTGCAATCGTGTACGCAATACTCAACACCCACCAAAAACCATGAATCCCCAATGCATTGCTTTGCCAATTAAACAGTGTCATTGGATGATACGCCACATACCAACCACCACCTAAGCCCACGACCAGCACCGTACTGATAAAAATAAACATTGGTCTGACAATTTCACGCCAGCAACGTAGCATTGCCAAACTAATCACCAGTAGCGCATCAAAGATATGCATCCAACACATTAACAAGATCAATGCCAAGGCTAATGCAATCACCTGCGCATCATTGCTAAATAACCCCACAATCCAACTATCTAAGCCCCAAATAGTCAACACGACAACGATAGCTATTAGCATCACAGCCATCAGTGCCCGCTTACTGAGTTGCCATGCAGCATCAATCTGCTCCGCACCGATTTTAGTCGACACCAAAATACCGAAGGCGGATGCCATCGACATCGGCAACATAAACATCAGCCCCAATAAACCAAGCATCACCTAATGTGCATTCACTACAATGTCACCCAAAGGCAAGATCAGCAAAGCAATCGCGCTGATGGCAAATACATCCGCAAAAGTCACCACCGCATTGGGCAATCCAATTTTTAAAATTTTCAACAAAGTCTGCCAGTGAAAGAAAACACCAGACCACTGGATCTTTAACTTCTGCTCAAGGAAGAAAAAATAGTAAACAAACAGCAGTACCCACTGCACAATTAAATGTGCCATGAATGCACCTTCAACCCCATAGCTTGTAACATAACCCTCAATGCCATAAATCAAGACATAAGCTAAAGCCACTTTGAGCAGTAAATAGATCATATTGGCGTAAAACACACGCTTAGCCTGCCCACAGGCTTGGGTGAAAATATATAAAATACGCAACAATAAATGCGCTGGAATCGTCCAAGCCAACAGCCACAGACATGGCACAATCAATGCCTGTAAGGCCGCATCTGCCTTTAAAAAATAAAGTAAAGGAGTCGCATGATTAAACAAGTACATCGCAACAGCAGAAATCACCAGTACAATCAAAATACTTTGCTTCAGGATACGTTGGATGTCCGCATAATCCTGACGTCCATTGGCTTCTGCCAGCTCTTGCATCATGCCCTGTAACACCCCAATACCCGTCACAAAGCACAAAGAATAAACAGACAAACAGACTGCCAATGCAGCCACATGCTGAGGTGAAAAATGTGATAGAAAAATCACGTCGAACAAACCACTTAGCATAATAATGGCATTACTGAGAAAAATAGGCACCCAAAGATGCAGAAACTGTTTCATCACCCTATCACTCGATTTTTTAATTCTTTTATAAGATTCGTTTTTTTTGGCAGATTATTTAGATCTGAGATATTTCATTAGAAATGTATACCAGTATCGTGCCATAAATTATTCTATTTCTTATTTTTTATAAAAATGATTTTACTCAGGTGCAGGCAATGCACTTCTGACAAAATAATCCGCCATTCCTATACCAGATTGCTATTATCGATGTCACAATTTTGAATTAAACCTCAATAACTCAAGAATAATGAAAGGAGAAGTAAAATGAACCCAAAAGAAATGAGCGGTTTAGCATTACTGGAAGCGATGCGTGATGAAAAAATCCCGGCCCCAAGTATTAGCGAAACCATGTCGATGCAACCAGCAGTGATTGAAAGCGGACATGTAGAATTTAAGGTCAAAGCTGATCATCGACATTTAAATCCGCTTGGCGGCGTCCATGGTGGTTTTGCTGCAACCGTTTTGGATACCGTGACAGGCTGCGCGATTCATACTTTACTTGAAGCAGGTGTCGGTTATGGCACCATTGATCTGAATGTAAAGATGTGCCGCCCTATACCTCAGAATCAGCCACTGAAAGCCGTAGGAAAATCAATTAATCTCAGTAAAAATTTAGGTATTTCTGAAGGTCAGATTCTGGATGAAGAAGGTCGCCTGTATGCTCATGCCACTGCGACCTGTATGATTATTCGGACTGAATGAAATTGCTAGCCTGCACAACTCATCAGGTAATTCATTTAAATAATACTGCTTTTCGCCTGCCCCGCTTCAACAAATGACAAGCGTGGTCGAGTTAAGCCTTGAAACTCAAAATAATGCTTGGAAACATTGGCTAATTCCACATCTTGTGTTTGTGTTATTGAGGCTTGCCACGCTTTAGACTGATTGGTTCCCGTCAAAAGATTCCCAGAAATGGCATAGATATAAAGATCTTTGTCTTGCTCTTTCAGATAGTCTGCATTCAGGAAAACTTCAAAGTTAAATTGACGTTCAGTTTCTACCAACCATTTTTCTGCAAACCATAATTGCAGCAAATCACCTAAATAAAGTGATTTTTGTGCCAAGGGCCATAGCGTGATATAAGCGTCTTTAACCGGGATATAATACTGTGCAGGATCGGCAATAATTTGCAGATAGTTTTCTTGATAATAAGCCAGTTGAGAGAAAATTTGAGGGATGCTGAGCGTATTCATTCGCTGTCTCCGGTTTAGCCATTTTTGTGCTGGCAAGTAGGTTTAAATCCACACTGTTTGACCATTTGGTCAAACGACTTTATGGTTTTAATCTAGCAAGTGAAATTTATTCTGACAAGTATTTTTCGTGAAATTTATGCAATTGCCTAAATTAAAAACAGACAGGCTGTATTTATAATAAATATGATAATTTTTGCTTGACCCCTGTCAAAATCTCTCTATAATCGCTTTCAGATTCTCCAATAGCTCAGTCGGTAGAGCGACGGACTGTTAATCCGCAGGTCCCTGGTTCGAGCCCAGGTTGGAGAGCCAAATTCAAGAAAGCCCACTCATAATGAAGTGGGCTTTTTTATTACTTAAAATTTGACGGCTTGTTATTTTCAAATATTTAAAATAAATAATTATTTTCAATCCCTCATAAAACTCGATATATAAATACCCCTCTTTTAAAATTTCGAGATATAAAAAATCCCCCATAGATGGAGGATTTTTAAGCTGTCACCGAGATTAAGCCGCTTGAGCCGGAACACCGCTATGAAAACGGAAAGTTTCATCAGGCGTGAGAATTAGCTGTTTTTCAACTTCACGAATATGCAGGATTCGCTCCTGAATATCCTCTTTCGGATTTTTCAGTTTCGCTGTGGTAGCCACATCCATCGCCAAAGCCAGATAGTCTTCAAAATGGCGAGATTCGGACTTGAGCAGGTAGCGGTAGTAACGTGCTAACTCATCATCAACACGCGAAGCAAGTGCGTAGAAACGCTCACAGGAACGTGCTTCCACAAAGGCACCAATCACCAAGACATCAATCAAGGCTTCAGGCTCAAAAGTGCGGATTTCCTTACGCAAACCACCAGCATAACGCCCTGCACTCAAGTTCTGCCAAGCCTGACCGCGCTTGTTCATCAATTCAAGTACTTGCTCATAATGCAGCATTTCTTCACGCACCAGCTGTGCAAGCTTTACCTGTAGATCAACAAAATAGCTATAGCGGAACATCAGGTTCATGGCCGTGCTGGCTGCTTTTTTTTCACAGTTGGCATGATCCTGCATCAAGATTTCAAGATTTTCGACTGCCATATCCAGCCATGCTTGCGGTGTTTCACAACCGAGGAACGCAATCACCGGCAGCATCAGTTCATCATAATTAATATTCGACATAACGACTCTGATCTTAACGCGCTGACTTAATCACGGCTTTCATTTGCTGAACGGCTTGTGCTAGGCCAACAAATACTGCATCTGCAATTAAAGAATGGCCAATATTCAGCTCATGAATCTGTGGAATCGCAGCAATTGGCGTTACGTTATCCAGATTTAAGCCATGACCTGCATTCACCACCAAACCTTTAGATGCAGCATATTCAGCACCTTTCACAATGCGTTCCAGTTCCGCTTGTTGCGCTTCTGGAGTTTCTGCATCGGCATAGGCGCCTGTGTGAATCTCAATCGTCGGTGCACCACAAGCAACTGCTGCATCAATTTGTGCAAAATCGGCATCAATAAATAAAGATACATCACAACCAATGGCTTCCAGCTCTTGAGTCGCGGCTTTTACAGCATCAAAATTACCCACGACATCCAGACCACCTTCAGTGGTCACTTCCTGACGTTTTTCAGGAACAAAGCAAACATGCTGAGGCTTGATTTCCTTGGCAAAGGCGATCATTTCATCTGTTACCGCCAACTCAAGGTTCATACGGGTTTTTAACGCAGGACGCATACGACGCACATCGTCATCCTGAATGTGGCGACGGTCTTCACGCAAGTGCAAGGTAATGCCTTCTGCCCCTGCCTGTTCGCAGATCAATGCAGCATTGACTGGGTCTGGGTACGTCGTACCACGTGCTTGTCTTAATGTTGCGACATGGTCAATATTGACACCAAGTAATGCAGCCATAATCTTTTCCTAACTACGATTGAGATTGAGAGTTTTGAATCCAGAGTTGTCGACTTTTTAATGGTCGATCACCAAGCAAGGCCGTGATCACCTGTCGATACAGTTTCGTCAGTAATTGTAACTGTTCCGGATTAAAATCCCCACCATTTTCATGCGTCAACATGCTTAAAATCTGTTGACCGGATAGGGTGGAGCGTAAGGCTTTGGCCGATGGCATAAAGCCAGCATTGAGCTGAAAATAATAGTGCTGTTGTGGATCAATCTGCGCCTGATTGGCATCTACCGAAAAATCCAGACCATAACCGAGTTCTTCCAGCAAAACATGCTCAAACTGGCGCAAGATCTGTTTTAAATATAAATTTGGATTAGATTGTACGGATAATTGCTGTAATGCAGTTAAGGTCTCAGCATATTTGGCAAAAGTTTGCGGCATTTCGACTTCTAAAGGACATAACCGCAACAGGATTTCATTCAGATAAAAACCCGAAAAAAAGGCATCGCCAAAAAAGAAAATCGGCTGATTGACAATTTCCAGTTTAGTAAAATTTTTGAGTTCGGATTTACCTGAAGCTTGCAAACGAATGGGCTGATATTGCGGTGGTGGCATTTGCCTGAGAATGCCGTCTACCCTGCCATATTCTTGGGTAAATAAATGCACAATATGACTGCGTTCACGGTACTTACGATGATGAATCAGATAGCCATGCAGTACTTCGTTACGCATAAGCGGGTACTTTAATCCTTATCTTTTTTTGATTTTTTATCATCTTCTTCGTCATCCCCATCCGGGATCACTGCGCCCACAACAGCCGCTGTACCTTTCACTGCGACTTTTGTGGTTTTATAAGCCACCTTGACAGGAACCGTGACCACTTTATGAATACAGCCTTGCAGAAATAAAACACATGCAACCACTGCCAACACTTTCATCATCACAGATTCCTCGAAGGGTCTTATCAAGCTTATCGCTTAGATATCACTATAACCTAAGCTTTTTAATGCACGTTCATCATCAGACCAGCCACCTTTGACTTTCACCCAAAGGGTTAACATGATTTTCTGTTCGAACATTTTTTCCATGTCGAGACGCGCATCCATACCGATTTTCTTCAGTTTGACACCTTTCTCGCCAATCACAATGGCTTTTTGGCTCGGACGATCGACAAAAATCGTGGCATCAATATAGGTACAGGCAGCTTTCATACGACCCGTTTTTTCATTCAAGACCGGCTCTTCAGTTTTGAATGATTCGATCTGAACGGTCAAATCGTATGGAAGCTCTTCACCCAGCTGACGCATGATCTTTTCACGGATAATTTCAGACGCCAGGAAACGCTCTGAACGATCGGTCAGTTGATCCAGTGAGTATAGTGGTGGCTGGAACGGAAGATACTTGGCAATCGTGTCACGTAAATGTTCAAGATTGGCACCACGAAGTGCAGATACCGGTACAATTTCTGCAAAGTTCATCAGCTTTTCGCGTTCACGAATCAGCGGCAGAGCTTCGTTCTTGTTTTCAAAAGTATCCAGCTTGTTGATCACCAGAATCACTGGCATTTCAGCATTTTTCAGCTTTTCCAGAACCAGGTCATCGTTTGGCGTCCACTTTTGTGCATCCACTACGAATAAAACCAGGTTTACATCACGCAAAGCCGAATGTGCCGCACGGTTCATCATTTTATTGATGGCACGGACTTCTTTTTTATGCATCCCCGGTGTATCAACAAATACCGCCTGAGATTTTTCACGTGAATCAATCCCCACGATTTTATGACGTGTGGTTTGCGGTTTACGTGAGGTAATCGAAAGCTTCTGACCCAGAATATGGTTCATTAAGGTAGATTTACCCACATTCGGGCGACCTACAATGGCAACAAAACCACTGCGATAATCCGATGGGATTTCGGTGCCTTGTGCACTAAAAAATTGACTAATAAGGTCGTGACTGTCGCTTTGCGACTCGTGATCAGCATCAATGTGATCGGAATGAGTAGTCATTAAGACTTATGCTCCAAAAGTTTCAAAATATCCGCCGCAACGGCTTGTTCAGCAAAACGCCGGCTCGCGCCTTCGCCTTGCATAGTCGGTAATCCCGCAATCTGGCATTCCACTTTAAAATGCTGATTGGGTGCATCACCTTGAATATCTACAACCTCGTAAACTGGGAGAGGTTTCTTACGTGCTTGTAAATACTCTTGTAAGCGAGATTTAGGATCTTTAAGCTGATCTGTCGGCTCAATATGATCTAAATAGGGCTCGTACCATTTTAACACAATCGGTTCTAGCACAGTGAGATCACCGCAGTCGACATAGATTGCGCCAATAATGGCTTCTACTGTATCTGCCAGTATAGACTCACGATGATGACCACCAGATTTCAATTCACCGGTACTGAGAATTAAATTCTGGCTCAGTTTTAAATCATTGGCGATTTTTCCTAATGCTTCCTGACGAACCAGGGTTGCACGCATACGCGTCAACCGGCCTTCATTTTCGCTTGGATAGGCATTAAAAAGATAATTCGCAATGATCATCCCTAAAAGAGAATCGCCCAGAAATTCCAGGCGCTCGTAGTTGTGTTTATGACTGACTGAACGATGAGTCAATGCCAGTTTCAGCAAATCAGCCTGTTTAAACTGATAGCCGATCCGTTTGGCAAGACGTTCATCATTTAGCTTTGACTGTGCTTTGATCAAACTCTTTCTCAAACTTCATCACTAAATCGATATTCATTATGAAATTTTTACGAATTTCATAATTCTTGTGCACCTGTAAACCATCGGTATTGGTAACTTTGGCAATTTCGTCAAACTTTAGATCACGAATATTATTCATGTCTAAACGCTGACTCATCTGTTGACGGAATTTTTCTGGCGTTATATTGGCTGGAGCACTTTTTAACAGCGCCTCAATCTCACCATCTACCATACGATCATCGAAGTATGGTCCCCACACCGCAATCGCCACTTTTGCAAGAAATGCAAAGCCCACGATTGCAATTAAAACCCCAATATAAGAAGCACCTTGTTGATGTCTCATTTTTATTTTCCTGATTGAAACAATTAATCGATTGTTCCGTTTCGACCAAACGATGGCAATTTAAAGCCAGGTTCTTTATGCATCCAGATATAGAAGGCACGACCTGTTAAGTTTTCTTCCGGAACAAGCCCCCAGAAACGACTGTCAGCACTCTGATCGCGATTATCCCCCATCGCAAAGTAATGACCTTCTGGCACTTTCACTTCCCAATATAAACCATTTTCACCTGAATATTTACCATTTTCCAAATAGTTAATAAAAGGTGCCTGACGAGCGACATTCACGCCTTCCAGCTCACGCATGGTAAAGGTATGCTCACCCAGGATTTCTTTATGATAAATAGCATTCGGGGTATCTAAGCGGTCTTTTTCGCGGCTAAATTCTACTGGAACTTTCGCTACTTTTTCACCATTAATGCTCAACTGGCCATGATCATAAACAATATGATCGCCTGGCAAGCCGACAATACGCTTGATATAACTGATGGTCGGTTGCGGTGGATAACGGAACACTGCGACATCACCACGTTTCGGACTACCGGTATCAATAATTTTGGTATTGACCATAGGCAGTTTAATGCCATAGTCAAATTTATTCACCAGAATAAAGTCGCCAGTTTCCAGGGTCGGCACCATCGAATCGGATGGAATATTAAATGGTTCAAATAAAAACGAACGCAGAACCAGTACAATCGTCAGTACTGGCCAAAAATCATAAGCCCAAGTGATAATAAAATTTTCATTGCCCTTGCCCCGGGTCTGTCTCTGTTTCAGGACAAACTTGTCGAGTAACCACAGTGCGATAAAAAACAGGGTCGCAGGAACAAGAATCAAATTAAAATCAAAATCCATGGGCTTATATCCTTCTTACTTTAGCGTTCGACTTTTAATACAGCTAAGAATGCTTCTTGCGGGATTTCGACACTGCCCACCTGTTTCATGCGTTTCTTACCTTCTTTCTGTTTAGACAGAAGTTTTTTCTTACGTGAAACGTCACCACCATAACATTTCGCCAATACGTTTTTACGCATCGCTTTTACAGTCGAACGTGCAATGATTTGCGCACCAATTGCTGCCTGAATCGCGACATCAAACATTTGACGTGGAATCAGGTCTTTCATTTTTTCAACCAGTGCAATACCACGATGACGTGCATCATTACGGTGGCAGATCATCGCCAAGGCATCGACTTTTTCACCATTAATCAGCACATCTACTTTTACCAAAGATGAGCTTTCAAAACGGACAAAATTATAGTCGAGTGATGCAAAACCACGTGAACAAGACTTCAATTTATCAAAGAAGTCCATGACCACTTCGGCCATTGGAATTTCGAAAGTAATAGAAACCTGATTCGCCATAAACTTCATGTCTTTTTGCACACCACGGCGCTCAACACACAATGTCATGACATTACCCAAGTACTCTTGCGGCACAAGGATATGACATTCAGCAATCGGTTCACGCAGATCTTCAACCGTTGAACCATCAGGCATTTTGGATGGACTGTCGATATAAATCGTCTGTCCATTCTTCATCACCGCTTCATAAATTACAGTTGGCGCAGAAGAAATCAGGTCAAGATCGTACTCGCGTTCCAGACGTTCCTGTACGATCTCCATGTGCAGCATGCCCAAGAAGCCACAGCGGAAACCAAACCCGAGTGCATCTGAACTTTCAGGTTCAAAGAACAAGGCCGAGTCATTGATTTGCAGCTTGTGCAATGCTTCACGGAAAGGTTCAAAATCGCTGGCATCAATCGGGAATAGACCAGCATAAACCTGTGGTTTCACCTTTTTAAAACCCGGTAATGTTGCCACTTCAGGCGTTGCTGCCAGAGTAATCGTATCACCGACTGGTGCGCCGAAAATATCTTTAATACCAGCAATCACAAAGCCAACTTCACCCGCTTCCAGCATACCGGTTTCAGTATGTTTCGGGTTAAAGATACCTACAGAAGTAATAATATGCGTTTGACCAGTTGATTTGATCAACATCTTGTCGCCTTTACGCACTCGACCCTGCTTGACCCGAACCAGAGAAACCACACCCAGGTAGTTATCAAACCAAGAATCCACAATCAGCGCTTGTAACGGCGCTTCGCGATCCCCCTCAGGTGCAGGAATTACATTGACCAGTGTTTCAAGCACACCTTCAATACCTAAACCTGTTTTTGCAGAACAGGTCGGCGCTTCTGTGGCTTCAATCCCGATAATATCTTCAATTTCCTGAATCACACGTTCAGGTTCAGCTTGCGGCAAGTCGATCTTGTTCAGTACCGGAAGTACTTCCAGACCTTGTTCAATTGCGGTATAGCAGTTGGCAACAGACTGTGCTTCTACGCCCTGCGCAGCATCTACAACAAGCAAGGCACCTTCACAGGCAGCAAGCGAACGTGATACTTCATACGAGAAATCGACGTGCCCCGGCGTATCAATAAAGTTCAACTGATACTCTTGACCGTTGGGATGAGTATAGTACAAGGTTACCGAAGTGGCTTTAATGGTAATCCCACGTTCGCGCTCAAGCTCCATTGAGTCAAGGACTTGAGCCTGCATTTCACGATCTTGCAAACCGCCACAAGTTTGAATAAAGCGATCCGCTAGGGTCGATTTACCGTGGTCAATGTGCGCAATAATCGAGAAGTTACGAATGTTTTTAATATCAACAGATTTTTTAGCTTGCGCCATGGGTTACCTTGAGAAAAAAACGCGCTATGTAATTTAAAAATATTACATAACAAAAGCCGAATAGAAATTGCGAAGGATTATAGCAGAATGGTGATCTAGAAAAAGAATTATATTTTTTCCTTTATTCCCTATGTCGTGTACACATCGGTCAGATGATGTCTGGATCACCATGATTAGAAAATAGCTCCCCAACTCCACTTCTTCATCAATATTATCAAAGTGTACTGATCAAACTGGAAAATGTTGCCTCATTAATCCAGATGTAAAGTTGAAAAATCAAAAGGATTTACATGTTCTGAAAGTGGCTGATAAGCCTGGGTAAAAGTTGGTGACATGCG
This sequence comes from Acinetobacter sp. YH12226, assembly GCF_013417805.1. Classification (GTDB taxonomy): domain Bacteria; phylum Pseudomonadota; class Gammaproteobacteria; order Pseudomonadales; family Moraxellaceae; genus Acinetobacter. Next base: position 65,801 of record NZ_VPDG01000001.1, read on the forward strand.
TTTTGGGCGCCCTGTGGCCATTTCAATACAGGCCCATTGCGTACTTCCGGTAAATAACAGGGTTTGATCCTGTGGCCGATAGAATGCATATTGTCGAAATGAATACAAGGCATTGATATCATTCAGCCAGGTGCGCAAAATAATCTCGTCCCCCTCAAAAGCCGCCTTACGGTATTGCACCTGATGCTCAACCGCGACCATGGCATGTTTCAGTTCCACATATTGCTTGAGCCCCAAGCCCAGTTTTTCAATATGAGCTGATGCGACATCCTGCATCCATTGCACATAGATCACATTGTTCACATGACCCAAACCATCAATATGTTTGGCTTGAACCCTTAATGCAAGATCAAAAATACCGCTCACTGTGCTGTTATCCTTTCCATGATTTTAAGGCTATAAAGTCTACCGAATTTATCGCTCGGGTAAATTGCAAAAAATAAAAAACCGCTTATACAAGCGGTCTTTCAAGAAAATCTAGCAATCTTATGAGATCCGCATCCCGACTACCGCAAGCTGCCCCTGACGAATCAAGGTGACACGCGCGATGCTACCCTTTTTCAGCTCAGACACCTCTTGCACAAACTGATTGGAATTCAGTACTTTCTGGTTATTAATTTGCGTGATCACATCATTCGGCATAATTCGTGCCTGTGCTGCAATACCACCCGGTCGTACATCCTGAATCACCACCCCGCCTTTGATTTCTAACTGCGCCAGCTCTGCCGGACTAAGATCACGAATTGAAACCCCAATCACTGGCCCTTTGTTCGGCTGAGCCTGCGTGCCTGCTTTTGCTGGCGTATCATCTGGTGCCGCACTTAAAGTCGCTGAAAGACTACGGCGTTTATCATCACGCAAGATTTCAAGCTGTACCTGCTGCTGAGGCGCAGTACGGTTCAAATAGTTCAACAACTCGCTGGTACGTGAAATTGGGGTACCGTTGTATTTTAAGATGACGTCACTCGCACGCAGACCTGCACGTGCAGCCGGTGAGTTCGGTGCAACCTGAGTCACCAAGGAACCTTCAGGCTTAGGCAGATTATAAGATTCAGCAAGGTTACGGTCGATATCCTGCAAACTTACACCCAGATAAGAACGCGTCACTTTACCATTTTTCTTCAGCTGATCTGCAACTTCCATCGCGACATCAATCGGAATGGAAAAAGACAAGCCCATATACCCACCGGTTCCACTAAAGATCCGTGAGTTAACACCGACTACTTCACCACGCTGGTTAAATAGAGGACCACCTGAGTTACCCGGGTTCAATGCTACATCTGTCTGGATGAAAGGTACTGCAGTTTCGCCCATCATATTACGCATTTTGGCACTAACAATTCCGGCAGAAGCGGAATAATCAAAACCAAATGGTGAACCAATGGCGAGTACAGGCTCACCAACACGTAAGCGTCCGACATCTCCAGTCCGTAATTCTGGAAAATTCGAGCCATTTACCTTCAGCAAAGCTACGTCGGTACGCGCATCACTGCCGACAACAGTTGCATCAATTTCCCGGCGATCATTCAAGGTAATGGTGACTTTGGAAGCATCTTCAACCACATGGTGATTGGTCAGCAGATAGCCATCCTTGCTGATAAAAAATGCACTGCCATAACCGGTTTTTTCCTGCGGCATACGCTGCTGCGGAATAATTACCTGATTGCCAAAAAAGCGGCGCAGAATTTCCGGAACTTGTTGTTGTAAGAGCTCTTCTTCGCTCATTTTTTTAACGACATTGACACTGACCACTGCAGGACTGACCTGCTCGACCAGATTTGAAAAATCAACCGGCGTGACCGCCTGCAACTGTGCAGCACTCATGGTGAGGGTCGCTGCAAATAATCCTTTTTTTAAGTCTAGAATTTTCATATAAATTATTCACTCAAATTGTTGATAAATTTATGTAAATAGGTTTTATCACAAACACTGTAAAGTTTAAGTAATAATATGTTTCAATACTTTATTCTGGGCAATATCTCACTATTAAAGCATTAAGTTAAGGCTTTGATTAATTTTTTTCATCAATAAATGAGCACTTCAACGCTTGCCTTTTGTACAAAAAAGCGCTGTTATTACCAAACTTTTTTTAAAATTAGCTGATGGACATGTCTAATTTATCCCTTACCCATCAATTTGACGTCATTATTGTGGGCAGTGGCGGTGCCGGTTTAAGTTTAGCCTTATCGCTCCCAGATCATTTTAATATTGCAGTCTTGGCGAAATCTACCCTGACAGATGCCAGCACTTTTTATGCTCAAGGTGGCGTGGCCGCAGTACTGGATGAAATGGATTCGATTGAACAACATATTGATGACACTATGATTGCAGGTGCGCAACTGTGTGAAATGGATGCGGTTAAACAGACGGTAGAAGGTGGCAAACCCTCGGTTGATTTCCTGCTGAAACATGGCGTTCAATTTACCCTCGATGAACAGGAACAATTACATCTCACCCGTGAAGGTGGTCATTCACAGCGCCGAATTATTCATGCGGCCGATGCGACTGGTCGTGCCATTTCCACTACTCTGGTACAACGTGCTCAAGAAAAACAGAATATTAAAATTTTTGAAAATTATATTGCGATTGACCTGATCTGTTCACAAAAGCTCGGTTTAGACGGCGATAATCGTGCGCTGGGTTTATATGCCCTGGATGAAACAACTGAAAAAGTGCATACCTTCTTGGCTCCATTTACCGCCCTTGCCTGTGGCGGTGCTATGAAAGCTTATCTTTACACCTCAAATCCCGACATTGCCACGGGTGATGGTATTGCCATGGCTTATCGTGCCGGCTGCCGGGTCGCCAACATGGAATTTAACCAGTTTCACCCGACCTGCCTTTATCATCCACAAGCACGTTCTTTCCTAATTACTGAAGCAATGCGTGGCGAAGGCGCTTATCTGCGCCTGCCTGATGGTGAACGCTTTATGCTGCGTTTTGACGAACGCGCCGAACTCGCACCGCGTGATATTGTGGCACGTGCCATCGACTATGAAATCAAGCGTCTCGGTATTCGTCATGTCTGGCTGGACATTACCCATAAAGATGAAAGCTTTGTCAAAGAGCATTTCCCGACTCTGTATGCCCGTTTGCTTGAACTAGGGATCGATATTACCAAAGACATGATTCCAGTCGTTCCGGCAGCCCATTACACTTGCGGTGGCGTCGTGGTCGATGAAAACAGTCAGACTGATATTGCTGGACTCTATGCAATTGGGGAAACCTCTTATACTGGCCTGCATGGTGCTAACCGTATGGCCAGTAACTCACTTTTAGAATGTTTTGTCTATGGAATGAGTGCAGCCAAGCACATTCAGGAAAATTTCAAGGCCGATCAGCCAGCTCCTGCAGTCCCATCTTGGGATGATTCTCAGGTGACCAACCCGGATGAAGATGTGGTGATTCTGCAAAACTGGGATGAGCTACGTCAGACCATGTGGAACTATGTGGGCATTGTCCGCACCACCAAACGCTTGGAACGTGCACTACATCGCATTGAAATGCTTAAAAAAGAAATTACCGAGTATTATCAGGATTACCAGGTCAGCAAAAATCTGATCGAGCTGCGTAATCTGGTGCTGGTGTCCGAGATGATCGTGCGCTGTGCCATGCACCGTAAAGAATCTCGCGGTCTGCATTTCACCTTGGATTATCCCGAGCTGCTACCAGAACTACGCAAAACAGTCCTCGTGCCACCAAATTTTGAAGTAGAAACACCTTTGGTGAATTGTTAAAAATGGATGGAGATAACATCCTTGGGTGATATCTCCTTTTCTTTTTAGATTTTTATCTGCTCAAAGGTATCTTAGGCTATTTAGAGTGGTCATCTAACTTTCAAACATCTAACGTTGTGGTGGAATTGAATATGTTCCGGTCACATGCGCCACAGGTTCTTCATGATCTATCGAATAAATCCAGACTTCTCCCACGATCAGTGCCTTGCCGACCTTGATCAGCTTACACTCTCCCCGTATATCCGTTCCACCAGAAGGTTTACGTAAAAAATTGATATTCAAGTTAGTGGTCACGGCCAAACCGACCAATCCAATTTCACCCAGAATGGCGACATAAAGAGCAAAATCCGCCAAGGTCATCATGGTTGGACCAGAAACGGTACCGCCTGGACGCAACTCCTCTGATCTCACCTGATAAAGTAGAGTGGCTCCACGCGGAGAAATGGCTTCAATCCGGCACTTCTCCAGGCTTTGTGGAAATTCTTGTTGTAAAAATTGTTCTATCTCTGTTTTGGTCGTTTTCATCTTATTAAAAAAATCTTCTATATCAGTCTTAATATAGAAGATTCTTCACAGATAAACCTAGAGAAAAATTAAATAAAAAGTATTTTAATTCCAAGCTTATTTTAAATAACTTAAGGCCTGCTCAAATACCTGCTCAGGCGTTTGAGTTGCATCCAGACGTTTGATCCGTTCAGGATGACGTTGCCATAAAGTTTCATATCCCGCTCTCACTTTCTCAAAGAAAGTGACTTTTTCCTGTTCAAAGCGATCCAGCGCACCACGTTCACGTGCTCGGTTCATCCCCAATTCAATAGGCGCTTCTAACCAGAAAGTAATGTCCGGCATGCGTGCGACAAAGTGGTCATTGAGTAATTGCAACTTTGTTTCACTGAGACCCCGACCTGCACATTGATAGGCAAAGCTGGCATCGCTAAAACGGTCACACAGGACAATTTTCCCGGCTGCTAATGCAGGCAGAATCACTTGTGCCAGATGCTGGGCACGCGCTGCATACATCAATAACAGCTCGGTATCATGCGCCATGGCTTCTTCATGGTTCACAGCCAGCAACAGCGAGCGAATCTGCTCAGCCATCGGGGTTCCACCGGGTTCACGAGTCAAAATAACATCTTTGCCCTGGGCGATAAAGTCTTCATAGATCGAACGAATGAGCGTGGTTTTACCTACACCTTCTGTGCCTTCAAAGCTAATAAACATACTCATTCCTTATTTTTCGAGCGTAAAATCGTCAGATATTCCTGTACGGCTTTATTGTGGTCATTCAGATTGCTCGTGAACTTATGTCCACCATTACCGGTAGCGACAAAATACAGGTTGTCAGAATTATCCGGATGCATGGCTGCTTCAATGGCTTTCTTGCTTGGCAACGCAATTGGCGTTGGCGGCAAACCTGAAATAGTATAGGTGTTATACGGCGTCGGTGTGCGTAAATCTTTACGGGTAATATTGCCATTATAATTATCGCCCATTCCGTAAATCACTGTTGGATCGGTCTGTAAACGCATGCCAATTTTTAAACGGCGTACAAATACCCCAGAAACCTGTTCCAATTCACGATCTACACTGGTCTCTTTTTCAATAATCGATGCCATAATCAGCGCGTCATATTTATTCTGATATGGCAGATCAGTTGCACGTTTCGCCCACGCCTCATCCAGTGCTTTCATCTGTCGCTGATAAAGATTGGTCAGAATTTTACGGTCAGTTTCACCTTTGGCAAAGAAATAAGTATCCGGTGCAAACAGCCCTTCAGGATGTGAAAACGGAATATTCAGTTCTTTGAGTAATTGCTCAGTAGGCAGATGCAGCACTTCTTTGGTGACCAGATCATTTTTCTTCAGGGCATCAATCAGTTGCTTAAAAGTCGTTCCTTCAATCACCAGAATCCGGCTCATCTGGGCATTGTCTGCATCGGAAATCATCTCCAAGACCTGACGGATGCTCATGCCCTGGCGCACTTCATACACGCCCGCTTTCATGCTGTCATGAATCATGATGCGCTGATACAGCTTGAGAATGATCGGAAAACTCACCTGATTTTCTTTGGCCAGACGATCAATAAAACCGGAATAGGTTTGACCAGATTCAATCGCGAGCAGCTGTTTTTTTCCTTCGACAGGATACTCCTTCCACAAACTGCTTTTCAGGATCAACGCCAAGATCAAAGCAATCCCCATCAGGACCAAGGCAATTCCTTTGAAAGATGAGGAGAATCTCGCTTTATTTTTCTTTTTGGCTTTAGGTTTGGAAGCTGACATATTAAGACATCTGGTTCAATCGAAGACGGTTAAAAATTTCAATACAAGCATCGCCATCCAAGGTTCGCTGCTCAAATTGCGTGACAATTTTCATCGGGCTGAGTGCATTGCAGAAAAACAGGCTTTGAATATGGTTGATTTCATCCATATCGATACAGCGTTGCTGACAGCTAATTCCCTGATCTTGCATACGTTTTAGAATTTCTGCACGCATGACACCGAAGACGCCATTATAACGAAGTTCCGGCGTAATCCATGTATTGTTTATACGAATGAAACAATTACTGCTTACCCCTTCGACAACACCGCCCTGTACATCTGTCACCAGGGCCTCAGGCCAGCCGCTTTGATCTGCTTCCTGTTTCAGCAAAACCTGCTCCAGACGGTTTAAGGTTTTTAGCCCGACCAGACTGGGCATCGTCAATCCTAATGCCTGCTGTAAGATGCCACTTTGAATCTGCTCAAACTTAAATTCCTGTACAGTTTGAGGGTAATAAAATAGCCAGAGATCTCCAGGATGATCCGGCAGGCTATAACCGCGCTGACCGATTCCACGACTCAGCACAATCTTTAATGTTCCATTCAGCTCACGTTCAGACTGCCGTAAAATCTGTAAACTTTCTGAAATCAGATCAAGATTGGCATTCAGGCTTAATTTTTGATTGCTGATTTGCAAACGTGCCAGATGACGATCATATAATTCAATCCGGTTATGCCGAATCCGGGCCGTGGTAAAACAGCCATCACCATAATGAAAGCCACGATCCAGCACATCTATCTGGCTGACCTGTTGGGCATTTTTTAAATACAGCATATTTTGCAGCCTCTAAAATGAAAAATTGAGCAGTCAGATTCAGGCTTCACCTATATATCTTTTTTACTCACATCCAATTCTTTTTTAATTATTTTTTATGCAAAAAATCTCAAGCTATTCTTGCCTCATCTAACAAAAGCTAAAAAACTTGAGGCAAAAAATGAACACGCGTAAATTAAAAATTGGGGTACTGGCAGCGCTACTTTCAGCAAGCGCCTTAAGCGTTTCAGCAAAAGATTTCCTGAACGTGTCTTATGACCCGACTCGCGAATTGTACGACAACTTTAATAAAGAATTCAGTGCTTACTGGAAAAAAACCACTGGCCAGGAAGTCAATTATAAACAGTCGCATGGCGGTTCAGGCAAACAGGCACGTGCGGTGATTGATGGTCTGGATGCAGATGTTGTAACACTGGCACTGGCAGCAGATATTGATGAAATTGCAGAACGTGGTTTGCTGCCTAAAGACTGGCAAAAGAAATTCCCGCAGAATTCGACACCCTATACTTCAACCATCGTTTTTCTTGTACGTAAAGGCAATCCAAAAGGAATCAAAGACTGGGGAGATCTGGTTAAACCAGGCGTAGACATTATTACCCCGAACCCAAAAACTTCAGGTGGTGCACGCTGGAATTATCTGGCTGCCTGGGCGTGGGCCAAACACCAGAAAGGTGGCAATGATGCCAAAGCACAAGACTTTGTCCGTCAAATCTACAAACAAACCAAAGTACTGGATTCGGGTGCACGTGGTGCTACCACGACTTTCGCTGAACGCGGGATTGGGGATGTATTACTGGCTTGGGAAAATGAAGCACATTTGGCCGTCCGCGAACAGCCGGGAAAATTTGAAATCATTACTCCTTCTCTGTCTATTCTGGCTGAACCACCCGTGGCAATCGTAGAAAAAAATGCCAAGAAAGATGGTAATGAACATCTGGCCAAAGCCTATTTAAATTACCTCTATTCACCTGCTGGACAGACTGTGGCGGCGAAAAACTTTTACCGTCCACGTAATGCGAATGTATTAAAGCAATACAGTACCGTATTCAAGTCCTTAAAACTGGTCACCATTGATAAAGAATTTGGTGGCTGGACCAAGGTTCAGAAACAGCATTTTGACAATGGCGGTGTGTTTGATCAGATTGTCAAAGCCAATCACGCAAAATAATACTTTAAATGCAGTTCATTATGGCCTTTATTCATAAGGCCATTCTTATTTCAAACACTTAAGAGCTTATTTATCTCTTTTTTTCATATAAAATTCATTTTTAATTATTTTTTATGCATAAAGAATAAGTTTATTCTGCGCTTATGTTACAGAACATATCAGAGATTCAGTCCAGATGAGCATTTCAAACACATTAAAACTTGGGGTTTTAGCTGCTGTTATCTCGGCAACTTCCTTTGCTGCTGCAGCACGTGATTTTCTCAATGTATCCTACGATCCCACCCGTGAACTGTATGAAGATGTCAATAAAAACTTTGGCAAATACTGGGAAAGCCGTACCGGTCAAAAAATCAATTTCAAGCAATCGCATGGCGGTTCAGGCAAACAGGCACGTGCCGTGATTGATGGTCTGGATGCAGATATCGTAACGTTAGCATTGGCTGCCGATATTGATGTGCTGGCAGAAAAAGCTAAACTGTTACCTGCGGACTGGCAAAAGAAATTGCCGCAAAACTCGACGCCTTATACTTCAACCATCGTGTTCCTGGTGCGTAAAGGCAATCCGAAAGAGATTAAGGACTGGGGTGATCTGGTCAAACCGGGCGTAGCGATCATTACCCCAAACCCGAAAACTTCAGGCGGTGCACGCTGGAATTATCTGGCGGCTTGGGCTTGGGCCAAACATCAGGCGGGCGGCAACGATAAGACTGCGCAAGAATTTGTTCGTAAAATTTATAAAAATACCAAAGTTCTGGATTCCGGGGCACGTGGTTCAACCACGACCTTTGCTGAACGTGGCATTGGGGATGTTTTACTCGCATGGGAAAACGAAGCGCATTTAGCCCTTCGCGAACAGCCGGGCAAGTTTGAAATTATTACCCCTTCTCTGTCGATTCTGGCTGAGCCACCGGTGGCGATTGTAGAAAAAAATGCCAAGAAAAAAGGCAACCAGTACTTGGCTCAAGGTTATTTGAACTTCCTGTATTCGCCATTGGGTCAAGACCTGGCAGGCAAACATTATTATCGTCCACGTAGTGAAGCCGCTTTAAAAAAATATAAGCATGTGTTCAAACCACTAAAACTGGTGACGATTGATCAGGAATTTGGCGGCTGGAGCAAGGTACAAAAAGCCCACTTTGAAAATGGTGGTGTATTTGACCAGATCGTTAAAGCCAACAGCGCGAAATAATCCTCCAGGCTGATTGATACAGGAGCATCGACATGATTCATACGCTTATCGTTCCCGGTGTAGGTGGCAGTGAATATAACCACTGGCAAACCTGCTTACAGCACCGGCTGATGCGATGCTCCCGTGTGCAGCAAAAGGACTGGAATCATCCGGTACTGGATGTCTGGGTGGCAGAATTTGTCAAAACTCTGCAAGCCATTCCAGCAGAGGTTCAGATTGTCGCACACAGCTTTGGCTGTCTGACCAGTATTGCGGCCCTTGCCCAACATCCCGAACTCAATGCAAAAGTAAAAAATCTGCTATTGGTGGCACCAGCTAATCCGGCACGATTTGGGGAAAATGGTTTTTCGCGCGACAGTCAGACTGACTACAGCACCTATTTTCAACGGCTCAAGCTTCAGGTGCCCACCACGTTATTGATCAGTGAAAATGATCCCTGGTTAAGTTTTGAAGATGCCCACATACTGGCCCAAACCTGGAAAATCAAACCAATTAATCTGGGTGCAGTCGGTCATGTCAATGTCGCTTCTGGTTTTGGCCCTTTTCCTGAAATTGAACACTATTTGATTTCAGAAAACACTATGCCCCATATCAGCAAAGTTGATGAGAGCAAGTGTTATTTTAAATTTGCATTTTAGTCGCTGCAAATTATGCTTGTGCCCAAATTGTTTTTTTATTTTAGCTGATTGACTTCAATCAGCTTTCTCTCTTCTGAGGAGTAATCATGTCGCAGCGATCCCGAGTGCTGCCAGGATTTGGTCTTTCTCTAGGCTTTACCCTAGCGTATTTGTCATTAATCGTTTTGATCCCGCTGTCAGCTGTTTTTATTAAATCACTGGGCATTGGCTGGGATGGCTTATGGGAAATCCTGAGCTCTGAACGTATCTTGAAATCATTGCAGTTAAGTTTCACCGCGGCCATTGTCGCTGCACTGGTCAATGTAGTGTTTGGCCTGTTACTGGCGTGGTGTCTGGTACGTTACAGCTTTCCGGGCAAACGTATTGTCGATGCCCTGGTAGATTTGCCTTTTGCCTTACCCACTGCGGTTGCGGGTATTGCCCTGACCTCTTTATATGCACCGACCGGCTGGATTGGTCAATATTTAGAACCGATTGGCATTCAAGTCGCTTATACCCCGATTGGTATTACACTGGCATTGATCTTTATTGGTCTGCCTTTTGTAGTGCGTACGGTTCAGCCAGTCCTTAGCGATCTGGAAACCGAACTGGAAGAAGCTGCATCTGCATTGGGTGCCAACCGTTTTCAGATTGTGACCAAAGTCATTTTCCCAATTCTGCTGCCTGCGCTGATCACTGGCTTCGCTTTAGCCTTTGCCCGTGGTGTCGGTGAATATGGTTCAGTGATCTTTATTGCTGGTAACCAGCCTTTTGAAACGGAAATTGCACCCTTAATGATTATTTCTCGCCTAGAAGAATATGACTATGCCGGTGCAACCACGATTGCTGTCGTCATGCTACTGATTTCCTTCGTGATGCTATTCCTGATTAACTTATTACAGGCATGGGCTAGCCGTCGTACCGGGAGAACTGCGCGATGAGTTTAAATACCAACAGCAATGCGCTGGCTGAAAAGTTGCAATCCCGTGATGCAACCCGTGAGCCAACTTGGGTACGTTATACGCTGCTCACTATTGCCTTAATCTTCTTTTTAAGCTGCCTGATTCTGCCCTTGATTCTGGTTTTTGTTGAAGCCTTTAAACAAGGGGTTGGCGTTTATACCCAAGCGCTGGTGCATCCGGATACCTTGTCAGCTGTGAAACTTACCTTGCTGACTGCTGCAATCGCAGTACCGCTTAACGTCGTATTTGGTGTTGCGGCAGCCTGGTCTGTGGCGAAGTTTAACTTTCCCGGTAAATCATTCCTGACAACCATTATTGATCTCCCCTTCTCGGTTTCACCTGTAATCGCGGGTATGATGCTGGTGCTGATTTTCGGTACCCAAGGCTGGATGGGTTCCTGGCTGATGGATCATGATATCAAGATCCTCTATGCGGTGCCTGCAATTGTCCTGGCGACTATCTTCATTACTGTACCTTTTGTTGCACGCGAGTTGATTCCGTTAATGGAAGCACAAGGAACCGACGAAGAAGAAGCTGCGATTGTACTCGGCGCATCTGGCTGGCAGACTTTCTGGAAAGTGACCCTGCCCAATATCAAATGGGGTCTGATTTATGGCGTGATTCTGTGTAATGCGCGGGCCATGGGTGAATTTGGTGCGGTGTCGGTGGTTTCTGGCCATATCCGTGGTGAAACCAATACCTTGCCGCTACACGTCGAAATTCTTTATAACGAATATACCTTTAGTGCTGCGTTTGCCGTGTCTTCGCTTCTGGCTCTCCTCGCAATTGTAACCCTGATTTTAAAAACATGGGTGGAACTGCGCCAGGAAAAACAAGACAAACGTAATGAAGATTCAACAGTTTCTTAAGGAATGCCCACATGAGTATTCAAGTACAAAATATTGAAAAACACTTTGGTGCATTCCATGCACTGAAAAACATTTCGCTGGATTTCCCGGATGGTCAACTGGTCGCGCTTCTTGGTCCATCAGGTTGTGGCAAAACCACTTTGCTACGGATTATTGCCGGCCTGGAATCTGCGGATGGTGGCCAAGTGATTTTAGAAGGTCAGGATGCCACCAATGTTCATGTGCGTGAGCGTGAAGTTGGTTTTGTATTCCAGCACTATGCCCTGTTCCGTCATATGACGGTATTTGACAACATCGCCTTTGGCCTGCGTGTGCGTCCACGTAAAACTCGTCCATCGGAAGCGGAAATTAAAAAACGTGTGACACGTTTACTCGACTTGGTTCAGCTCGGTTTCCTTGCTGACCGATATCCAGCTCAACTTTCTGGTGGTCAGCGTCAGCGTATTGCCCTTGCACGTGCTCTGGCAGTTGAACCGCGCGTATTGTTACTGGATGAACCTTTCGGCGCACTGGATGCCAAAGTCCGTAAGGAGCTACGTCGCTGGTTGCGTACCCTGCATGACGAATTGCATATTACTTCGATCTTCGTGACTCATGATCAGGAAGAAGCACTTGAAGTTGCAGATCAGATCGTAGTAATGAACAAAGGCAATGTAGAGCAGATCGGTTCACCGCGTGAGGTCTATGAAACACCAAAAACTCCATTTGTATTCGACTTTTTGGGTCAGGCGAACCGTTTTGAAGGTCAGAACCATGGCGGCCTCATCCAACTCGGCGAAGACCGCATTCAATTTGAGGGTGCAAAAAATGCCGCTCAAGGTGAAGTGATTTTATTCGCACGTCCAGATGAACTACGCATCCATGCACAGCCACACGACAATGCCATTCAAGCGACTTTCATTCGTGAATTATGGATCGCGGGTAAAGTCGTTGCAGAGCTAAATGACCGTCAAGGCAATCTGATTGAAATTTTACTGACGCCTGATGAAGCGAGAGCGCACCAATTCCGCCCAAATCAAACTGTTTGGTTAAGTGCGGTGAACTTGCATTTATTTGAAAACCAGGTCGCTTAAGATCAAAAGATGGGGCTTTAAAATGCCCCATCCTCTTCTAGGGTAAGAGAATTATGAATTTCCAACAATTAAGAATTATACGAGAAACGGTTAGACAAAACTTTAATTTAACTGAAGCTTCCGCTGCGCTTTATACTTCACAGTCCGGGGTAAGTAAGCATATTAAAGATCTGGAAGATGAACTGGGAGTGCAGCTATTTATCCGTAAAGGTAAACGCCTACTGGGCTTAACCGAACCAGGTCAGGCACTTTTAGGCATTGTGGAACGCATGCTGGTCGATGCCGACAATATCAAACGTCTGGCGGATGATTTCAATAAAGTCGATGAAGGCACATTAACGATTGCCACGACGCATACCCAGGCGCGTTATGTGTTGCCACCAATTGTCAGCCAATTCAAAAAAGAATTCCCTAAAGTTCATTTGATTTTGCAACAGGCCAGCCCGGTTGAAATCACGGAAATGTTACTGCAAGGTCAAGCGGATATCGGTATTGCGACCGAAGCACTCACCACTGAAGATAATCTGGCCAGCGTGCCTTACTATAACTGGCAACACAGTATTATTACCCCGCAGAATCATCCACTGGCAAGCAAAGAGCACGTGCGTATTGAAGATCTGGCGCATTACCCGATTATCACTTATCACGGTGGTTTTACCGGTCGCTCCAAGATTGATACTGCTTTTGAAGAAGCTGGTTTTGATGTGGATATTGTGATGTCCGCGCTTGATGCCGATGTCATCAAGACCTATGTAGAAATGAATATGGGTGTTGGCATTGTCAACGATGTGGCTTATGACCCGGAGCGTGATTACCGTTTAAAGCAGATTGAAACCGATATTTTCGGCGTAAATACCACCTGGATTGCAGTGCGTAAAGGTCATTTATTACGCGGTTATGGCTACGAGTTTATTTCCCTCTGCTCACCAGACGCAGATATTAAGGCACTGAAAAAAGTGGCTTATCCAGACGAATAAATTGCAGTATTTTAAGTTTTTAATCAAAGAGGCTACATCGCCTCTTTTTTATTTTTTGAGTAGATAAAGAATATAAATATCAAGCATAATCAAGTATATAATAAATTGAATTATACCAAGATGATCAATCATAAATTTGCTCTTTTCTCCATGGGCTTGTTTTTCTCCGGGTCAGGTTATGCAGCAGCGTTTGAACAATCTAACCAAAGCATTCAATCGTTTTTTGAAAAAAATCATTATGCTGAAGTTTCATTGGCCTGGGTTCGCCCTGATATCAGCGGTCAGGTACAACATACCGAAGAGCTGCAACAATTAGGCATCACCGATTTTTCTACAGGAAATCTTACCCATAACCAATGGGTTTCCAATGCCGCATTAAAATTCCAGTTGAATCCTCAAGTGTCGTGGGGACTGATTTACGATCAGCCTTATTCTATAGATATCGCTTATCGTTATGATCCTGTTTTTGCAGGTGCAGCGCTTCCAATTGAGGCTGCTACCATTCAGTTTGAGAGCCATAATTTGACCTCATTAATTGGCTTTCAACCAAACGATAACTGGAATTTTTATACAGGGCTAAGTTATCAAAGCTTAGAGGGAAATTTATATTTATCCGGGCAGACATTTTATATATTCAATGGTTATCGAGCCACATTAGAACGAGATCCCGCTTGGGGCTGGCTTGCAGGAATCAGTTATCAGATTCCTGAATGTTTTTTTAGAACCGCACTGACCTATCGTTCTGCAATTACTCATCACAATAAAACCACTGAATCAATTATTGTAGGTACAAATCCAGCACCTTATACAGAAATTCAAACTCCACAGTCTGTGAACTTGGATTTTCAGACAGCTTTAACTGATCAAAATGCTCTCTATGGCACGCTGCGTTGGTCAAACTGGCAAAATTTCGTGATCCAGCCGCCTAAATTTGGCGCTGTAATTGACTATGCGGCCTTACAGTTCCCTGAAGTAAAATCTTTTAGAATGATTAATTATCGTAAGGATCAATGGTCTGGAAAAATCGGACTTGCTCATCAATGGCCATCTTTTGGCATAAATTCGATTGAACTTTTATGGGATTCTGGTACAGGAAATCCGGCTTCAACCTTGAATCCGAGTGATGGCTATTGGGGCATCAGCTTAGGTCATCTTTATAAGATTCAAGAAACCTGGGATATTGCTACAGGACTATATTATTTAAAGTTTCAAAAACCTGAAATTTCTTCATCCGCACCTATTACGCCACAGATTGCAGGTTTATCTGCAGTTTCTGAAAATAGTGCTTTGATCGCAGGTTTGAAACTGGGTTATCACTTTTAAATTACTTATTACAAAGCATAAAAAACGGGCCGAAGCCCGTTTTTTATAGATTAAAACTTAGAAGCGGAAGCTGACACCCAATTTTGCGACTGGTAGCCATTCGTATTTATTGTCATTACGAATCTCGTTTTCTTCATTACGTAAGGCAGTATCAAAATCTGGAATATCTGGATTAAACTCATCTACTGGAACAAATGCGCCTGTAGGAGTTAGATTAACACTTGGGTTACCATTATAATATGCACCGATTTCACCAAATACACCCCAACGATTGGTAATTGCTGGAGAGAAACCGATCCCTACATAAGGTGCAATATTGTTTTTGTAAGATAAATCTCCTGTCACACGCCCAGTAGTGCTTCCTACTGTTCTGTATCGATTACCATCAACACTAATAGTACCATCAGCACCGGTACGACTTTCTAGACCATAATCATTGTCAACATATGCTACACCTGCTGCCATATAGAACCAGTTCGCCCAAGGACGAATTTCAGCATTTAAATAGGTCAAGTTATTGTCCATATCCAGGTCATATTTTGTACCATTGATTGATAAATCATCCGACCAGGAAATGTCACCACCGTTATAACCTAAAGTCACGCCGACATATGGATTGGCATTCCAAGAAATTGCCCCACCATAACCGGTAGTACCGACTTCAGCACGAACAGCTGCGGGTTTAAAGAAAGAGAATTCAGCAACGCCTTCATCTGTTACGATTGTTTCATCAGCAGCCATCGCAGAACCCGCTGCTAGAGCTAAGACTGATACTGCTAAAATATTATGTAAAGATTTCATTATTTCTCTCCTCAAAAGAACTTATTTTGATCATTAGTTATTCGTGATAGGCTCAATATAAAGGACTTAAAAAATATTTTTTATTCACATTTTGCTCATCTTTTGTTATTTTTTGATACAAATTAATTTTTCTTGTTGAGAACCAAGTGTTTTCTAACACTTCTCCTACATTTCAACATAATGAAAAAGTACACTTATCACTTTAATAATTTCACGCTTTCTACACTTCTGGTTATTTTTCATCTATTTTTAGTGCTTTCAACTATTTTTCCTGCAATATAGTGTAAAATCTAGAAAATTTTTTTCTGGAAGGAAGATCATGTCGCAGCTTTCAACAATCATTGAACAAGCGTTTGAAGACCGTGCGAATTTTACAGCTGCAGATTGCTCTGCTGAAATCCGTCAAGCAGTTGAGGAAGTAATTGCTGGTCTAGACAATGGTACTTTACGTGTTGCTGAAAAAATCGATGGTGAATGGGTTGTTCATCAATGGATTAAAAAAGCGGTATTGTTATCATTTAAATTAAACGACAATAAACCAATGGAAGCTTGTGATCTTCGTTTCTATGACAAAGTAGAGACTAAATTCTCTGGTTGGACTGAAGAACAATTCAAGGCTGCTGGTGTACGTGTCGTACCACCTGCTGTCGCACGTAAAGGTTCTTTTCAGGCCAAAGGCGTAATCTTGATGCCTTCTTATGTCAACATCGGTGCTTATGTAGATGAAGGCACGATGGTTGATACTTGGGCAACTGTAGGTTCATGTGCACAAATCGGTAAAAATGTTCACTTGTCAGGTGGTGTAGGTATTGGTGGTGTGCTTGAACCGCTTCAAGCGAATCCAACCATTATTGAAGATAACTGCTTTATCGGTGCACGTTCTGAAATCGTTGAAGGCGTAATCGTTGAAGAAGGTTCTGTGATTTCAATGGGCGTATTCATTGGTCAATCAACCAAGATTTATGACCGTGCCACTGGCGAAATCCACTACGGCCGTGTACCAGCAGGTTCAGTCGTTGTTGCTGGTAGCCTCCCTTCTAAGTGTGGCACTTACAGCCTGTATGCTGCCATCATCGTGAAAAAAGTTGATGCACAAACTCGTTCTAAAACAAGTCTGAACGATCTATTACGTGAAGACTAAGATGTCTTAACTTAGAGGACACATTTGTGTTCCTCGGAGCTTCAACTGCTCCTCGTCTCTACGATTAGTAATAATCGTAGGGATTTTTATTTTTATACCCGGTTATTTATTTTTCATTGGTTAGTTTTGTTATGAATACGCTTCGATCTTCCGCAATTCCTGTCTCTGATCCGTCTGCGGGTTTACGCATTACGGAGATTTTCTATTCATTGCAAGGTGAAGCCAATGCCGCAGGACTGCCAACAGTATTTATCCGTTTAACCGGTTGCCCATTGCGTTGTAGCTATTGTGATACCACCTATTCCTTTGAAGGCGGTGAGCGTCAGTCTCTGGACGATATTATCCAGACCACGCTTGATTTTAAAACCCCTTATGTCTGTGTGACCGGTGGTGAACCACTGGCGCAGCCCAATGCCCTACCCCTGATGCAGCGACTGGCAGATTTAGGATGCGAAGTTTCACTTGAAACCAGTGGCGCTTTAGATGTGTCCAAAGTGGATTCACGTGTTTCCAAAGTCCTCGATTTAAAAACACCAACTTCAGGTGAAGTTGCACGGAATTTGCTTTCTAATCTCGATCATTTAACTGCACATGATCAAATCAAGTTTGTGATATGCAATCGTGAAGACTATGAATGGTCAAAGCAGCAGTTAGAGCTGTACCAACTTCAAGACAAAGTGAGTACAGTTTGGTTTTCGCCTGCATTTGCAGTTGAAAAAGGTGCGGTTCGTTTACCACCACTGGCACGTGATTTGGCTCAGTGGATTTTAGAAGACCATCTCCCTGTTCGTTTCCAGTTACAGCTACACAAGTTGTTATGGAATGATGAAACTGGTCGTTAATTTTTTGTAAAGTATTTTTTGGAGAATCAGCTTATGCGCCCTCGTGCCATTGTCCTGTTATCTGGCGGATTAGACTCAACCACATGTCTGGCTTGGGCGCAGGCACGCTATGAATGTATCGCACTTAGTTTTCGATATGGTCAGCGTTCAACGACCGAGCTGGATGCAGCAAAAGCCTTAACGCAACGTGCGGGTGTGGAACATCGAGTGATCAATATCGATTTGGGTAATCTGGGTGGCTCAGCCCTTACCGATCATAGTATTGAGGTGCCCGACCATGAACAGGCTGGTATTCCGATTACCTATGTTCCTGCACGTAATACTATCTTCTTGTCTTACGCCTTAGCAGCAGCTGAAGTGTTCGAAGCTGAAGCGATTGTCATCGGAATTAATGCGGTTGATTACTCCGGTTATCCAGATTGCCGTCCGGAATTTATTGACGCATTTGCCAACATGGCACGCCTTGCAACCAAGGTCGGCGTAGAGGGTCAGGCGCTCAAATTTGAAACACCTTTGTTACATTTATCCAAAGCAAATATTATTCGCTTAGGTATTGAACATGGCGTAGACTACAGTCAAACGGTGTCATGCTATCAAGCAGATGACCAAGGACGTGCCTGTGGCAAATGCGACAGTTGTCGTTTACGTAAACAGGGTTTTGCGGACGCAGGTGTTGAAGACCCGACACGTTATATACCGTAATAACAAGGTAGAGTTTATGAAGAATTTAAAATCAAGCATCGTGCTTTCAGCAATTGTTTCAGCTGCTGCTATGTTCGCAACTACGGCTCAAGCGGCTGATGACAAATTACAACAAGCTTATAAAAGCACCAATGTAAAATCTGCATTGATCAATGTTTGTAAAAATGAAACTGGCAAAAGCAAAAAATTGACATCTGCTGAAGTCAGCAAATATTGTGGTTGTGCTATTGAAGCAGATAGCAAATTAACCAATGCACAAAAATGGGAAATTCAAAGCACTATTAACCAGAAGAAAAGCCCAGGCACTTTAGCTTTTGTACAGAAGCAGAATAAAGATCTTCAAGCATGCTTTGGTCCACAGTTAACAGGCAAACTGAAAACTTTGACTGAAGAAGCAATGAAATCAGCTCAAGCGGCACCAAAGAAATAAGATCTGATTATTCTTTGATAAAATAAGCCACTATAATGTGGCTTATTTTTTTGAAAAAATTTAAAGAAAACAGGAGTTTTTATGTCTGAAATTAGTTTGCTTGACCAGAATTTTCCTGCGACGACAGGCGAAATCAATTTAACCCAGTTGAATACAGAATGGCTGGTGATTTATTTTTATCCTAAAGATTCTACGCCAGGCTGTACGACTCAGGCAGTTGGCTTTTCCTGTTTAAAAGATCAGTTCGATGCTTTAAACACCACAATTCTTGGCGTATCACGTGATTCGGTAAAAGCGCATCAGAACTTTACTGAAAAGCAAAATTTGAGTATCAATCTGATCAGCGATAAAGAAGAAGTGTTGTGCAATCACTTTGATGTGATTAAAGAAAAGAACATGTATGGCAAACAAGTAATGGGCATTGAGCGTTCAACTTTTATTTTCCATAATGGCCAACTGGTCAAAGAATACCGTAAGGTCAAAGCAGCAGGTCATGCAGAACAAGTTCTGGAAGATTTAAAAGCCTTGCAAGCTGCTTAATTGCATGCTTGTGTATAAATAGAAGCTCGAACCATTCGGGCTTTTTTTACAATAACTTTCATATCATCAAGTATTTTATATTTCCCCTAGTTCATTTCACACTGTCCTGATAGATGAAGATTCACTTTATCCCCTACGCCGGCAATTCCTTTTTTCATACCAAAATCCCTACGGTTAATCACGGCAGATGCCTGAACATCAAGCAGGTTGGCATTCGACATACTGGGTTTAAAGGTTGTTTCAAAAATCACAGGCTTGGTCACACCACGCAGGGTTAAATAACCTAAAACATTGTATTTGCCATTTCCCAAGTCTTTAAACTGGATACTTTTAAAAATTACAGTCTTATATTTTTCTACATAAAACAGGTCTTCGCCCAAAATCATATGTTTAAATAGCGGCTTACTAAAGCTTAAACTTTCCACATCCATGACCAGATGAGTTGAGGCATTTTGCGGTGCTTTAACGTCAAACTGCATCGTGGATTGAACCTGATTGAACTTGGCTTTAACTACAGTAAGACCCATCGACTTAATCTCAAAACCGACATCACTTTTGGGAGTTAAGGTCCATGATCTTGCAAAAGACTGACTGGTCAAAGCTAAACAGATCGCTAGGCTAGCGAGCCCAGTTTTTATTATTGTTTTCAATTTTAAATCCACCTTGTTTAATTTCTTATTGATCGGATTTAAGTACACCGCTTAATCTGAAACTAAACTTTCTTGTTTTTGAGCGAACAGGTTTTCGTTATTTTTATACCAGTTTATTGAAGTTTTTGTAAAATCATTCATGACTAACGGACAAAATACTTGCTTTGATTTTTCTCTAATAAGTGGCCCTGCTAGCCTAGCAGGAGACTGGTTTCCTCTTATAAAATTTTGATTTTATAAATTTTTTATACAAACCAGATCGTTGATTTTAAGCTCAATTTATATTGGAAATATCCATGTGCTTGCAGCACTGAAAAGAGTTGTTTTCTACGCTGCCTATTCACGATCACTATCTAAAATGACACGCTTAGACAACTCTTAACCGATCTATCAGCTTTCGTAGCCTGAATCAAATACTGAGAATTAATGACACTGCGACGCCCCACATGGTACAGGCAATAATAGCATCCAGTATTTTCCATGCTTTTGGATGTTGGAACCAAGGCGTCAGTATCTTTGCCCCATATCCCAAACTAAAGAAGAAAAACCAGGAAGCACAGACAGCGCCTAAAGCAAACCACCATTTTCCTAAGGCGTATTGAGTTGAAATTGATCCAATCAATATGACTGTGTCTAAGTAAACATGCGGATTTAGCCAGGTAAAAGCCAAGCAGATCATCAGTACTTGTAGAAAATGCTCTGTTAGCTGATCACTTGGTGCCAAAACCTCTGTTGATTTAAATGCGCTGATCGCATGGTGCAAACCATAATAAAATAGGAATCCTGCGCCAATATATTTAGAAAATATAACAATATCCGGATAATGTTCAATAACGCGCGCAAAGCCCAGTACGCCAAGCAGAATTAAAATGGAATCAGACAAGGCACAAATCACACAGACCCAGAACACATGCTGCTGTTTTAAACCTTGTTTTAATACAAAAGCATTCTGTGCACCGATACTGACAATCAGGCTCATTCCCACAGCAAAACCACTCATCATATAACTGAACATCACATTCCCCTTTTTCGAATAAATGAATTATTGAACAAAATGAGTGCGATTAATTAAAACTAAGTTAATATCAATTTAACTAAATTATTTTTAGATAATAGAAATGCTGAATGCGAAACAATGTGATGCTTTTTATGCAGTTGCAAAAACGGGAAGTTTCGATCTGGCTGCCGAGCAGCTAAATATTACTGCTTCGGCAGTGACCCTTCGTGTTCAAAGTCTGGAAAAAAAATTGGGACAATTGCTTCTGGTCAGAGATCGGCCTTGCCGCGTGACCCAATCCGGGCAAACTTTATTGCATTATTTACAGCATCAACGTTTGCTAGAACAGAATCTGATGCAGGATCTGGGTGGACAGCTGCAACATGAAGGTTTCTACTGCCTGAATATTGCCACCAATGCTGATTCACTCGCGACCTGGCTATTACCAACCTTACAAACCCAGCTGATCCAGCATAAAATTGTGCTGCATTTTCAGGTAGATGATCAATCACAGACTCATCATCTGTTAGAAGCAGGTCTCGTCAATGCCTGTTTGAGTACTGAAGCCAAGGCAATGAAAGGTTGCCGGGCTGAGTTGATCGGACAGATGCAGTATCGTCTGGTCGCCACCCCTGACTTTTCCCGAAACTGGTTTCATCAAGGGGTACATCGGGATGCGCTACGCCTTGCCCCTGCCATTATTTTTAATGAAAAAGACCAACTCCATACCCAATTTATTCAGCACGAATTTGGCCTGAACCTTGCTCAATATCCTCATTTCTTTATTCCATCGACCCATGCGTTTTTTGATGCGATTGTCATGGGTCTAGGATATGGCTGGCTGCCGGACTATCAAACCAGGGATTTGCTGGAGTCAGGTGAACTGCTTGAACTTTCGAGTGAGATGCGAATTGAAGTACCCTTGTATTGGCATCACTGGAAAGAACAGTCGTCTGCCCTGGAAATTTTAGGCGAATGTTTGAAACAGCATGCTCAAACTACCATGAATCAACCCATAACAACCTGATACTTTTAAACTAGATTGGTTTTATCATTCTGGGCAAATTTTTCACTGAGTTTCTGATAGGTCGTGGTTTTTTGGAAATTCTCTAGAAAATCAATTGTGCCTTGTGGAAATTTATCCCGTTGAATTTCGCCACGATAATAAGCTTCACGCATCGGCGTGGCGGATAAGGCATCTTCAAGACTGTCAAGTTCGACCATTTCCCATTCTGGAAAAAACTTTAAATAATAAGAAGAATCATCTTTAAAGTGCCCAATCAGCCCAACTTTGGCATCCGGTTCAATAACCTGATTCACCAGCGATTTCACCAGTTTTTGCCATTTTTCATCATTATAAACATCAATGACTTCTACAAATTTGATCCGAGCCCGATCTTCTGGACTAAAATTTGACAGGATCATGGCTTCACGCTCCGAAGCCAAGAATGGATTTTTGATATTGCGTTCATTTTGCGCAGAGCCGAGAGCCAAAATCACATGTTGACTGTGTTGCAGGGCAATGTTAATCGTTTGCATGTGTGCCAGATGAAAAGGCTGAAAACGGCCAATGAAAACCAGATAATCAAATGTATAGTTCATAAGGGATCAGTTTTTTATGACTCATGAGTTGTGCTGTCCCAATAAATATGCGACATAATCATTCCCATAAAATCAAATTAAGTTTTAAAGCAAGGATAGTACGATGACACTGAGCTGTATTCAACAACCTCATGAGCATTTGAATGCGAATTTAGAACATGGTGTACTCACTTTAGCCATCAATCGCCCGGAAGCGAAAAATGCGTTATATAGCGAGCTGTATCTCTGGATTGCGAAAGCCTTGGATGAAGCTGATCAGGCACCTGAAGTTCGTGTAGTTGTATTACGTGGTCAGGATGCAGACTTTAGTGCGGGCAATGATATGCAGGATTTTATGAAATCTGCTGCGAAGAAAGGTCAGGCACCCGCCGCTGAAGGCCCACCGTTTGTTTTACTGAAATCTGCTGCAAAATTTTCCAAGCCATTGATTGCAGCCGTGCGTGGTGTTGCAATCGGCATTGGCGTGACGATCTTACTGCATTGTGATCTGGTCTATAGTGACAATACCGCCCTGTTCCAGATTCCATTTGTCAGTCTGGGTCTATCGCCTGAAGGTGCTTCAAGCAAGCTGTTGATTCAGCAAGCGGGTTATCATAAAGCGGCCGAATTATTGCTGACTGCGCAAAAATTCAATAGCGAAAAAGCACTCGACGCAGGTCTGGTGAATAGCATTGAAGAAGATGTTTATACTAAAGCAGCAGCACAAGCTGCCCAGCTCTCTGCCCTGCCATTGGCATCACTGGTGCAATCTAAAGCCTTGATGAAACATAATGTGAATGAAATTGTGGAATGGATTGACCATGAAGCAGAAATTTTCATGCAGCGTGTTGGCTCGCCAGAAATGCTGGAAGCGGTTCAAGCCTTTATGCAAAAACGTAAACCTGATTTCACACAATTCAACTAATTTTCAAACTTATGAGTTCAACGAGGTGGTTTAGACTGCCTCAATCTTTTATTTTTCCAAGAATCTGAAGTATGCCAAATCAAAACTCCCAAACCTCTTCCCAAACAACAGATAGTTTAAATCCAGAAAAGAAACGTTATTACGAACCTGCACCTCAAGATATAGATATAGGTAATTTTCGTAAGGTGATTGAAAGCCGACGTTCGGTGCGTAAATTTACCAAAAAGCCAATTCCCGTTGAAGTGCTGGATGCCTGTCTAGATCTGGCATTGTTGGCACCAAATTCATCGAACTTGCAGCCTTGGACTTTTTATGTGGTACAAAATCCGGGCAAGAAAAAAAGTCTGGTCAAAGCCTGTATGAGTCAACTGGCAGCTAAAACAGCTTCTGAGCTAATTGTCTGTATCGCACGTACCGACCGTATTGATGAAATGGCAAAACGTAATGTGAATGAATTTCCATTTCCAGAAGCTCCGCCCGCGATTAAGAAATACTATAAATATATTCCCTACAACTATAAGACTGGTTATCTGAATGCTTTTGGTAACTTTAAGAAAGTGGCTTTCAAAGTTGCCCGTACACTGGACAAACAAATGCCAGTGTCTGCTTTCAGCCCAGCTGATGCGAAACTCTGGGCAACCAAAACGACGGCGCTTGCTTGTGAAAACCTGGTCTTAGCTTTACGTGCTTATGGTTTTGACAGCTGTATGATGGAAGGTTTTGATGAGCCGATGGTTCGTGAAATTCTGAAATTAAATGATGAACAGTATCCGGTCATGGTAATTGGTGCGGGTGAACGTGCTGAGGATGGAGTATTTTTCCCACAGTACCGTTTTGATCGTGAGCTGTTTATTCAGAAGGTTTAATAGCAGCTATAGAAAAACAAAGCCTTAAGTTCTACCTCATTTGGTGATATGGATATCGCGCTTAGGCAGAGATTCAAGAATGAATTTCTGCCTAACACATAATTTTGCTTATCCTATGCAATATATTTTTCGTTCTTTAAAGCCCTATCAGCCTGCAAACAGAGAGTGAAGTCTTCACGCTATATGAAGGCTATGCCATCTTAAAAATGCCAGTAAATAATCAAAACCTATGAATAGTGGGTTCTCAATTTCCAATAATCAATCCAGTTACAATGAAACCCGACGGGTACACGTACCGGTAAATGAATGGTTGCAATCGGCCCTTCAGTCATATGCTGTGCATCCAGAATCACTACCCTAGATGGACTATCATCTAAAGCATGAACATAAGACATCAGCCAGCCATCATTTTCAGCTTGAGCACCTTCCCGTGCGACGAATATCACCTCTCCTGTTACCCAGTTTTCTCCAAAAGAATAGCTTTCTGAATTGCCAGTTTCCACATCATGGCTCAAAAGAGTATTGCTGCTGACATGAGAAGGATCGTCAAACTCGCCAAAGGAAATAGTGTAGACATAGCGATAAGGCCGACCTGTATAAGCTTCATTAATCCGTGGGAATTCCTGTTTCATCTCGGATAATATCGTCCGAACCACTTTTCCAGTACCGTGTTCAAAAATGAATCGTTCTAGCCGAATATCCTGATCTTCAATCGGTCCCTGAATCGAACTGACCAATGCTTTGGAGTGCACCACCGCATCCATAACCACATCACCAGAATCCAGCTCATAAGCATTCACGGTATGAAAAATAAAACAGGGATCAATCTCATACCAGCGAATATCTATTGCCTTACCGCCAAAAGGCAATATACCCATGCGTGCCTGCCGTTTTGGATTCCATTGATATGGCAATATTGAACCCTTTAAAGCACTGCGTACAGAAAAGTTCACATTCAGGTCCAGAATCAGCACCTGAGATCTGGTAATGGCACAATCATGAATCATCGGACCATGTTTCACTGGAATGTCGACGTGATGTTTCAACTTACCTTTTGAATCTATCAGCAAATAAAAAACTTTGTTCTGACTTAAAGCATCATAACAAACTGCATGAATATCGCCGGTTTCAGGATCAATATGCGGATGGGCAGTAAATGGCAGATCCTGATCATCTTCAAACAAATGATGTCGTTTTGACTCCAGTGCAGCATTCAACTCAACTGGATAAGCTCCCGCTTCTACCAGTGCCCAGATTTTTCCGGCAAAGTGGATAACATTGGTATTGACTGCATCCGCGACACCTCGGGTTTTACCTGGAATTTGTGGTCGATGAAGTTTTTTCTGCACACTGGCAGAACCGATATAACTGCTTTTATACCAATGTGCCTCGCCACCCTTCAGTCTGAGCGCATGCAACATACCATCGCCCGTAAACCAGTGATAGTTGCGTGGGTTTTTAAC
Organism: Acinetobacter sp. YH12226; assembly: GCF_013417805.1. GTDB lineage: Bacteria > Pseudomonadota > Gammaproteobacteria > Pseudomonadales > Moraxellaceae > Acinetobacter. Next base: position 91,750 of record NZ_VPDG01000001.1, read on the forward strand.
ATTAATAGGATTTGGACCAATCCGCATTAATGCGCCATCCAGTTCTGCAGGAATTTGCCCTTCAACCTTTAAATTTGTGGAAAAGTGTTCCTGCCGCTCTGGTGCAAATATACCTTCCAGATAGGGATTATCCGCTGAATATGGAATGCGCTGATGCAGGATTTCTGCCCCATACTGGATAGATTTGCTGAGGGCATTCTTAAGCACGCTGCTCAGCGGTTTTGGCCACGGCATTGTTATTTTCCTTATTATATTTTTTCTTTGGATTATTCTGGCAGAGATGATAATAACAAAAACAGGTTGGATGGTTTCTGAATCTAGACTAACGGCGCGCCAAGTCAAACGCGCCGCAGCAGAGCATCAATTTTATAATTTTAGACTTTGATATCCAGAAGTTGAATAAACTCAAAAGCTGGCTCTTCATAAGGATGGCTTTCTTTCAGCGCCTTGGCCACATCGACTGCCTTTTCATCAGGCACCAGAATTTCTACCCGCCATTCTTCCACCTGTTCCAGTTTACCCACTTCACCAATATGAGGATCTGCACCTTCCTGCGGCTTAAACTGTCCGGTTCCTAAAACCTGCCAGGCACAGTCCGTATACTCACCAATGCCGCCTGCCCCTGCTGCAAATATCGCATTCTTGGTGTCTTCCAAATTTTCATCCGGTACGTAATAAATCAGCTTTAACATATATTCCTTCCTGCAATTCAGATACTTGTCGTATTGTTAAGGGCTTGGGTAATCATCTTCAATGCAGGATTTTGGGAATTCTTGTTAAATGTTGCATACAAGCCCAGTTTTGGCAGTGCCTGATCAGTCTGGACAATTTTCACATGATCATTCAAAAACCGCAGTAAATATTCAGGCGCAAAACTAAAGCCCATTCCCATATTGGTCAGATTGATGTGTTGCAAGACATTTGTCACCCACAACAGCTGTTCATGCTCAAGCTGATCAATGCAGAGTAGTCTATCCAGCTTTTCATAAAATACTGGTGAAGCATTCTGCTCACACATAATTATATTATGGTTTTTTAGTTCCTGTAATTTCAGGATTCGATCTGTAGAATGTAAGTGCTGAGCGGCTATCAGATAAATTTGCTCGGTTAATAAATGAATATTCTCAAAATCTGGATGGTCCAGATGAAAGCGGGTAATACATAAATCCAGTTCAGCATTTTTTAGCCACTGAATCTGTTCCATACAGGTCAGGCTATGCAGATGGATTTTTAAGTCCGGCATGGTTTTTTTAAGCTGGGCCAGAATCTGTGGCATCACTTTTATTTCTGCGACATTCAGGAAGCCAATGTGAATCTGGTTATTTTTCTGCTGCGCAACCTGACGCGCTGCTGCTACTGCCAGTTTAGCATTTTCCAGTGCTTTTTCGGCATAGATCTGAAAAGCCTGCCCTTCATCGGTGAGTTTGACTTTTCTCGATGAACGATCAAACAGCATGACGCCTACTTCCTGCTCCAGATCCTTAATTTACTGGCTTAATGACGGCTGAGCGGTAAACAGTTTTTCGGCAGCCTTGGTAAAACTTTGTTGCTGCGCCACAGTAATAAAATAGCGTAAATGTCGAAGTTCCATAGCCTGCCCGGTTTCTGATCAGGTCAGCATCTTAAGATTATGACCCACGTATTGCAAATAAGAATAGGTCGATAGTTTATATGAATATCGATATATCAACAGATCCTGTTTTACTAGACTGCCTGATTATATAGATAGCTTGTTCTTCACCTATACACATGGAGTCTTGTATGACACAACACTATGACACTGATGTTCTGATCATTGGTACCGGTCCTGCAGGTTCAACATTAGGTTTGGCTTTGGCGAATTATGGTATCAAGGTACAACTGTTTACCCAGTTTAGCTGGCTGGCCAATAGTCCGCGTGCCCATATTACCAATCAGCGTGCCATGGAAGTATTACGTGATTTAGGTATTGAAGAACAGGTTAAAGAGATTGCAACACCATGGGAACAGATGGGTGAAAGCCTGATTACCACCAGTCTGGTCGGCGAAGAAATCGCCCGTTTAAGTGCATGGGGTACCGGTGATGAACGTCATGGTGACTATATCCAAGGCAGTCCATGTCCATTAGTCGATCTGATTCAGCCAAAAATGGAAGCTTTACTGGTGAAAAATGCCGGTGAACGTGGTGCAATTTATAACTTCAATACTGAATACCTGTCACATGTGCAGGACGAAGATGGCGTGACTGCTACTTTCCTGAACCGCATTACCAATACTGAATTTAGCTTAAGAGCAAAATATCTGGTGGGTATGGATGGTGCTAAATCTCGTGTATTGGAACAGCTCGGCTTGCCACTGGAAGGCGTGATGGCACGTGCCGGTACCGTCTATGTGACCTTTAAAGCTGATCTTTCTCAATACGTTCAGCACCGTCCTGCGATTCTGCAATGGATCGTGAATCCTGAAGCCAGCTTTGGCGATCTCGGTATGGGATTGTTACGTGCCATTACGCCATGGAATGAATGGATCATGGGTTGGGGCTTTGACATTTCCAAAGGCGAACCACAAGTTACTGAAGAACAGGTCCGTGCCCGCCTGAATGCTTTTGTTGGTACTGAAGTCGAAGAAGTTGAAATCCAGAAATTATCGTACTGGTATGTGAACCAGACCTGGGCCACTGAATATTCTAAAGGTCGAGTGTTCTGGGGTGGTGATGCAGTACACCGTCATCCACCATCGAGTGGCCTAGGTTCAAATACCTGCATGCAGGATGCCTTTAATCTAGGCTGGAAACTGGCATACGCGGTAAAAGGCTGGGCTGCACCTTCCCTGCTGGATTCCTATACCACCGAGCGTGCACCGGTCGGCAAGCAGATTGTAGCGCGTGCGAACCAGTCACGTTTTGATTATAAATACCTGAAAGAAGTCTTTGGTTTTGACAATGGTGTGACTACACAAAAACAAATGCTGGAACGTATTTTTTCAGAAGATGAGCAAGGTGCTGAAATCCGCAAAAAACTGTTTGAAGCTTTGGAAATTAAAAACTTCGAATTTAATGCACAAGGTGTAGAACTGAACCAGCGTTACAACTCAAATGCTTTAATTGGTGAGTCTGAGCCGGAAGTGTTTGAAAAAGATGAACAGCTTTATTTACAGGCAACGACTCGGCCAGGCGCTAAAATTCCACATACCTAGCTGATCAATGCCAAAGGTCAAAAGCAGTCCACGCTGGATATTACCGGTAAGGGTCGTTTTACTCTGCTGACAGGTTTATCGGGTAAAGGCTGGAAACAGGCAGCTGAAGCATTGAACTTACCTTATCTGGATGTGATTCAAATTGGTTCTCGTGACTACCGTGATGTGTATGGGACGTGGAACAGCAAATCTGAAATTCATGAATCTGGTGCTGTGCTGGTTCGTCCGGATGGTTATGTGGCTTGGCGTTATCAGGACAGTACTAATAAAGCTTTTGATTATGAAAATACGTTAAAGGCGGTATTGAAGCAGGTTCAATTGGTTATTTAAATTATAAAGCCACCTTAATGGGGGCTTTCTTAAAGCTGATGATCAAGAACCCTGCAGCAAGTAACTGCCCACAACGAACAATATTTGTAGTCCTACAACAATACAAAACAACATCCAGCCTTTCTGACGCATTGCCGCCTTATCCATTATTCTAAGTGTTTTAGCCATGTCATCACCTCATCTTTGAGAATTGATACTGAACCGATCTATTCCATCTTTCTTTTATAGTGCAATAAAGTTGTGCATAAAACATACCATAGCACTTTATATACAATATAAAAGCAAAATCTAAACCAACTCAGCAGGAAGAAAAAAAATTAAAAAATCAGAATGCTTAAAAAGCAAAAATCCACCAAATTGGTGGTTGAATAATCCTATGTTAGTGAATTTATTTTAATTTTTCCATACAGTAAAATTAAGATACTATTTAAAAACAATATTTATAATAAAAAATTCATTCACCTTGTTTTAATTTCCAAGATGAGAATAAAAACACGGACATTGTACCAGCCAAATTCACTGCTAATTCTGCATGTCTTGGAGAAGGTTTAAAGTTTATTTTACCTTGCCCATGAGCATCACCCACTTTATTTCTCAATGATCCTAAACCTTCAATGATGGAACTACATCCTCCGAGAATTTGTTTGAAAGTCTGCTCCGTATGTTGAGATGGAGCAAGGTTTAATTCTTTACTCACCAATCTATACAGTTGATTTATATCTGGAGCATTGCCATAACCGACTTCGTATTCATCAAGAATATATTTGCAGGTCGATTCTAAAAGTGTTCGAGCTAATGTAATCGCACCTTCGGGATCTGTACTTCTTCGCTCTAATGCTTTCTGCCATATTTGATGTATATAATCCGAGCTTAATTCAGCAATCTTCAACTGTACTACCTGATCCAATGGAGGAACATCTAGACTTTCTAATACATTAAATAATTCTTTAAATTCCGAATAAATATAATTTTCACGTTCAGCGTAAGATTCAAAATCCCACTTAATCCTAGCTTCAAATTCATCTAATGTGCGTGTGTCTTTAATAAAAAATGGAATATATTCATAAAAGTTTTTAAATGTCAGTAACTCTTGTCTAAGCTGCATAAATGCCTCTGAAGAACCTTTTTCATAAGTATCAGTAGCTCTAGCTATTAGCAATTCTTGTAAAAGTAAAACTTTTTCAATTAAATCGGACATTTGAGGACTCTTTATTCATTTTTTAATCTTTTTCAATTCTATATCTAATCACCTATAAATCTATAATTTGCTTATTAAAAAAGCCCCTTTCGGGGCTTTTTTAATTCTTGATTATATCAATTAGCCAATAAATTTACGTGCATTACGGAACATACGTAACCAAGCACCGTCTTGATCCCAGTCTTCTGGTTTCCAGGAATGCTGGAGCGCGCGGAAGTTACGTTCAGGGTGCGGCATCATAATCGTTGCACGACCATCCTGAGAGGTTACACCGGTAATACCTTCTGGTGAACCGTTCGGGTTCAACGGATATTGTTCAGTTGCATTGCCATGGCTATCTACATAACGTAGAACAACCTGATTCGATGCATTCAATGCAGCAAAGTTTTCCGCCGTTGCAACTGCACGACCTTCACCATGCGCCACAGCGATCGGCAGAATCGAACCTTGCATGTCTTGTAACAATACTGAATTCGATTTTTCTACACGAACGTTCACTGCGCGCGCTTCAAATACTTCAGACGTATTGCGATGGAAACGTGGCCAAGCATCTGCACCCGGGATTAATGGAGCCAATTGCGACAACATTTGACAGCCATTACAGATACCCAGCGAGAAGGTTTCTTGACGGTTAAAGAATTTCTCAAACTGGTCACGCAATTTAGCATTGAACAATACGGATTTCGCCCAGCCGCCGCCAGCGCCCATCACGTCACCATACGAGAAGCCACCACACGTCACCAGGCCTTCAAAATCATCTAGGCTGATACGACCTGCCAGCAAGTCACTCATATGTACGTCAACGGTATTGAAGCCCACTTTATCGAAAGCTGCCGCCATTTCAATATGACCATTGACACCCTGCTCACGCAGAATTGCCATATTTGGACGACGCAAGTTAATGAACGGTGCTTCAATCGCTTCATTCAAGTCGAATGTTGGTTGGGCAATAATACCTTTGTGTGCTTTATCGGTAATTAAGGCAAATTCCTGATCCGCAGTTTGTACGTTATCACGCAGGCGCTGGATTTGATGAGAAACTTCAGTCCATGCCACTTGCAGATCAGCACGTTCAAGTACCAGACCGTTTACAGACAATTGGTCAGTAGTATTTACAGTACCAACCACTGCAATTGCATCTTTAAGCGTAGATGCTGCAACTTCAGCTTGTAGTGCCTCCCAATCTGCTTTCGCGATTTGAAGGACTGCGCCAATTTCTTCAGCAAATAAGCTTGCAGTTGATTGATCTTCTAGTGCTACACCCAGACGTGATGCGAACATCATTTCTGCAACAGTCGCTAGTAAACCACCATCACCGATGTCATGGTATGCCTTGATCAGACCACGGTTGTTCCAGTCTTGAACCAATGCGAAGAATGCCTTGAAATCATCGAAGCTATCTACATCAGGAGTCACAGAACCGATTGCTTTATACACCTGCGCCAGGATCGAACCACCTAAACGGAATTGACCTTTAGACAGATCAATACGAACCAGTACAGATTCAATATCTTTTAATTCAGGAGTCAGTGTTTTACGTACATCAGTCACTGGTGCAAATGCAGTGATTACGCCTGACATTGGAGAAGTTACAGACTTGTCTTCACCTTCGTCATTCCACGTCGTACGCATAGACAATGAGTCTTTCCCGACTGGAATCGCGATTCCGAGTGCAGGACACATTTCCATACCGATGGCTTTCACGCCTTCGAACAATGCCTGGTCTTCGCCCGGTTGACCCGCAGCAGCCATCCAGTTTGCAGACAATTTGATGTCACTGATTTTTTCAATCTTCGCAGACATGATGTTCGAGATCGATTCAGCCACAGATAAACGTGCAGAAGCAGCAGGATTCAACAAGGCTACTGGAGGACGTTCACCCATTGCCATTGCTTCACCAGTGTAACCAACAAGACTTGTTGTAGTCACAGCAGCATCCGCGACAGGAACCTGCCAGCGACCTACCATCTGGTCACGTGCCACCATACCGGTAATCGAACGGTCACCAATGGTGATCAGGAATGATTTAGAAGCCACAGTCGGGTTCTTGATCACGCGATAAATCGCATCTTTCAGATCAGTCACTTTAGACGCATCAAAGTCATCGCCTTTACGCGGAGCAGTTTCATATGAACGGCTCATACGCGGTGTACCACCAAGCATGACTTGCATTGGCATATCCACTGGCTTGTTGCCGAACAATGGATCTTCAACAGTTAAGTGACGTGCTTCAGTCGCTTCACCGAGTACTGCAAACGGACAACGTTCACGTGCACAGATCGATTCGAATAACGGTAGAGATTGTGGACGGATCGCAAGCACATAACGCTCTTGCGCTTCGTTTGACCAGATTTCCATTGGTGACATGCCTGGCTCAAGCGATGGGATCTTACGCAGATCAAGCACCGCACCAAGCTCGTGGTCATTAACTAGTTCAGGCATGGCATTCGAGATACCGCCCGCACCGACGTCATGTACAGAAACGATCGGGTTCTCATCTTCCATGCGCCAGCAAGTATCGATGACTTCCTGACAACGGCGTTCCATTTCCGGGTTTTCACGTTGTACAGAAGCGAAGTCCAGGTTTTCACCCAGTTTACCGCTGTCTACAGATGATGCAGCACCACCGCCAAGGCCGATTAGCATGGCTGGACCACCGAGTACGATTAACAAATCACCCGGTAAAATCGGATCTTTTTCAACGTGATCTGGACGGATATTTCCGTAACCACCCGCGATCATGATTGGCTTATGGAAACCTTTAACATCGCCATTGACGTTTTGTTCAAAAGTACGGAAGTAACCGTTTAAAGCTGGACGACCAAATTCGTTATTGAATGCAGCACCACCCAATGGGCCTTCAATCATGATTTGTAACGGCGATGCCATACGCGATGGTTTGCCGTAGTTTTCTTCCCAAGGCTGTTCAAAGCCTGGAATATTCAGGTTAGATACCGTAAAGCCGGTTAAACCTGCTTTCGGTTTACCACCACGACCGGTCGCGCCTTCATCACGGATTTCACCGCCTGAACCTGTCGCTGCACCGGCAAATGGCGCAATCGCAGTTGGATGGTTGTGGGTTTCCACTTTCATCAGGATGTGAGCAGCTTGGCTCTTGTATTTATAAACCTGATGGCCGTTGTCTTCTTGAGTTGGATAAAAACGCTGGGTATCTGAACCAACAATCACCGAAGCGTTATCCTTATAAGCCGACAATACATCTGTTGGTGATTCTTTATAGGTGTTCTTGATCATCTGGAACAATGATAATGGCTGAACTTCACCATCAATCGTCCATTCCGAACCGAAAATTTTATGACGGCAATGCTCAGAGTTGGCTTGCGCAAACATCATTAGTTCGATGTCATTCGGATTACGACCCAGCGTGATGAAAGCTTCAGTCAGGTAATCAATTTCGTCCATTGACAATGCAAAACCAAACTCGTTGTTGGCTCTTACCAGTGCTTCTTTACCTTCACCCAGAATATCAATCGAGTTCAGTGGTTTTGGCGCAGTTTCCACAAATAATACCGCAGCATCTTCAATCGCATTGAATACGCTTTCGGTCATACGGTCGTGAAGTACTTGCAATGCTTCTTTAGAAAGCTCTTTTACGCCCTTCAAAGTAAATAAAACGCCGCGTTCAAGTCGATGAACCGGCGTATTACAGTTTTTGAAAATGTCCGTCGCTTTAGAGGACCAAGGAGAGATGGTTCCGACGCGCGGTGTGACTAAAATCTGGATTTCATCACTTGCAGCCTGGTGCAATTCAAAAGATTGACCATCGTTGAGAAGCTGTAAAGCTGATTGCTGTTGTTGCTCGCTGAGCGCTTGGTCAAAGAGGTAGACCCATTGACTTTCAATTGATTGAACAGAACTAATTGACGTCAAACGCGATAATAGTTGAGTTTTCTTAAAAGAAGAATGTGCGGGTGCACCGGCAACGATAAACATGCTGATTTTGGCTCCACGGGATGGTCTGAACAACCATGCCACAATGTGACTTGAGAGAGCGCATATTCTACTGTGAAATAAGGAAATCGGCTAGATGCCAAAGCAGAAAACTACGCCTGAAATATCTTGGACTTTTAAAATATTTTGTTTATTTTCAGGCAAGAAAATTGAATGTAGTCGCACAGGTTATCACATTTTTTAAAAGAAAAATCAAAACCGGTTCAGAATAATTTTCTATATAAAAATTGTATTATTTTTCAACAACAATCAGTGCAAAATCAAATTCAGGTTTTATTGTCATGATCTGTCAAAGCTCCGATTTAGGCCAAAATGAAATACTTGATTACAAGATTTCATAAAGTCGTATTTTTGCAGACTGTTTTTAATTATTTTGATTGACTCTTAACTTTGACTTTTAAGATTAGAAAACTGGTTAAAGGTCTTCTGCCGTTTTCTGTACTACAAGGAACAGTTCTCCGCTGATCTCCGCCATTACAGTAACAGAGGCAAATTACTCCCCTCTATGAAAGAATAATTAATACTGAGTGGTATTTTAATCTGACATCATCTGCGGGGGAAAAACCGGACATCCATTCTCACCTTCTAAAAGAATAAAAATAAAGTTTCTTATTTGGGCCTTTTATTTTTTTATATTTGATTTTTATCTTCTCAGATCATAATTAAGCGAAATTTACTCATCTAAAAGACCAAAAAATATATCGACAAAATCCCCCACCATATCCAATATTTTGAAATTTCATCATTTATTCATGAGCTCTATTATGCGTAAAAAACACAATATAAATAGCAAAATACCACTTATATTTATGAGGAAATTTACCAGGAATTATGAGGCTTATATAAAAAAATAATCAAGAAATGATTAATAATAAAATTTTGTTACCTTTTTTATTTAATCCGTATTCTCAGGTTTTATTTAACTCGAAAAGTTTAAAATAAATATTTGTAATTGCTGAAAAAATATAGAAAATTTTCTTTTTTATTCAACTAACAGAATAACAGGCCCACACGTCTATATCAGCTAAGAATCTTACCAAATAGACACTTCATCAGTAAATTTGATGATTTTATGTTAAGCTCTAGCCGAATTGCTGAGGAATTGTCCAAATTCTGGGCCTGGCAATGGTTTTTCCTTTCTGCTGTAGAGATGAATATAAATTCTATATTCGGACACTAATTTTTTGATGTTCTATAGCTTCACTGCTCTGTCTATTTTAGAGCCTTAATCTGTCACCAATGATTTAATTTTCAAAAACAAAAGGTGACCCGCTTAAGGAGTATGTATGTTTCAATTCACTAGTACAGCAACTGTACTATTGATGGTGCTTTTCTATGGCATCACTTTTTTACTATCGTTACGTATTAAACAGAAAAATGAAAATGTTGATGGCTACATGGTCTCGAATGGCTCCATCGGATTTGGAATGTCTGCGGCCAGTATGACCGCCACCTGGATCTGGGCCGCCTCGTTTTATGCAGCAGCTTCATCCGGATATACATACGGCGTTTCCGGTGCCCTACACTATGGTTTGTGGGGTGCGCTGATGATTTTATTTATCTATCCCTTTGGCAAGCGCTTTCGTGAACTGGCGCCTAATGCCCACACCTTGGCAGAAATTATGCATGCCCGGCATGGCAACCAAAGCCAGATGATTCTGGCAGGTTCCAATATTGTGGGCAGCGTGATCAGCCTGATGGTGAACTTTACCGCCGCTGGGGCACTGGTTGAGATTTTATCTCCTTTAAGCTTTATCCATGGCGTGCTGATTACCGGTATCGGTGTGCTGTCCTATACCCTCTGGTCGGGCTTCCGTTCTTCGGTGTTTACCGATTTTGGTCAACTGGTGGCGATGATTGTCGCGGCTGTGATCATTATTCCAACCTTGTTCTTCACCTTAGGTGGACCTTCCCTGTTTCAAAGCGGGATTCATAACCTGCAACCAGAACAGCTGGATTTTTTCTCTAAAACAGCCTTTCTGGAACAAGGTGCACCGTTTTTTGTTGCCGTATTGGCCTACGCGATTGGTAATCAGACCATTGCCCAGCGCCTGTTTGCAGTCCGTGAAGATCTGATTAAGCCAAGCTTTATTACTGCAACGATTGGTTATGCTGCAATTGTTATTGGTCTAGGCATGCTTGGATTATTGGCGTTATTTGCAGGTATTCAGCCCATTGATGGCAACCTGAATAACCTGATTCCGCAAATGGCAGCGACTTATCTTTCTCCATTTATGGTCGCGCTTTTATTCATCATGGTGATTGGAGCCCTGTCTTCTACCGCTGACTCGGATCTGTCTGCCCTGTCTGCGATTGTCATGACGGACATTTATGGCAAACAGATTGCGAAAAACAGCCCTGATCCAAAGAAAATGCTATTCATTGGCCGTATGACCATGATCGTTGCCACCATGCTTGGAATTGTGATTGCCACCTTAAAGTTTGACATTTTATCGATGTTGATTTTTGTGGGTGCACTTTGGGGTTCTATTGTATTCCCGGTGATTGTTAGCCTGTATTGGGACAAGGTGAATGCCCGGGCCTTTAACTGGTCAGTGGGCCTCGCATTTTTCAGCTTTCTGATTGTACGTTTTGAATGGCTTCCGATTCAGGGATTGATCGCACTTGGCTTTGAACTCGTTGCGACCCTGGGGATTGGTGTTGTGCTGGGTCTGATGACCTTTGGTTTCTTCGGCAAGAAAGTGGGCTTGGTCGTTGGCATATTGGCCAGTATTGGCTTCATGCCATGGACCATCGGTTTCCTGCGTGAATACGGCACCTTGTTAAGCTCACTGACAGCTTATGGCAGTAGTGCGTTGGTATGTACTGTGTTGACGCTACTCTACAGCAAAGAAAAATTTGATTTTAAGCAAATCAACAAGATGGTGATTGAATTTCACCAGCTATCTGAGAAAAGTAAATAAGGAGATTTCAGATGACAAGTCAATTATTGACCCTATATGTACTTTTTTGGCCATTGGTGGCAAGCCTGGTCTTGTTCACGATTTGCCTGAATGTCTATAAAGACACACAACAGGCCAAGAAAAATGGCGAAGAGCTAATTTGATTCTTCATCCTAAACAAAAAGCAGGCCATTGAGTCTGCTTTTTTATCGTTCATTTAATGATTTTGATTTTTAATTTTCAGTCTTTTCCAGCTGACTGAAATAACAATATGCAGCATGACAATTCATGTCGCACTGCCCTAGTGCAGGAGCTAGTTTTTTGGCATGATGCAAATAGTGGATCACTGAATAATGATAAATGACTCAAATGCGTTGGTTAGAACTGCTTTCGACAGTTCGGATTGGTAGTAAAAAGCAGAGCACTGAACTGGCACGCAGCCCGTTCCATAAAGACTATGACCGTATTATTTTTTCGCAAAGCTTCAGGCAGTTAAACCGCAAAACCCAAGTCCATCCATTGACCCAGCACGATGGTATTCATACCCGTTTAACCCACTCACTAGAAGTCTCCTGTATTGGGCGTTCATTGGGTATGCTGGCTGCCGAAAAAATCAGAGATAATTTACCTGCCTGGATTTCTCCGGCTGATGTCGGTGCCATCATTCAGGCTGCCTGTCTGGCACATGATATTGGCAACCCGCCTTTTGGTCATGCCGGTGAATACGCCATTCGGGAATGGTTTGACGATGCTTCTCATACCGACTTTTTAAAAGATTTAAGTCCTGAACAGGAAGCCGATGTCCGCCAGTTTGAAGGCAATGCCCAAGGCCTGCGCCTGCTGACCAAGATCGATTATCATCCTTATGATGGCGGCATGCGCCTGACCTATGCCACACTCGGTGCCTATCTTAAATACCCGTGGCTCTCTGAGGCCATTGACCCGACTGGTAACACCCCGGCCAGTCGACGTCCAAAATTTGGTTGTTACCAGTCTGAAAAAGAGATTTTGCAGGAAATTGCTGAACAGCTAGGATTAATCCAGCTTGGTGAATATCATTATTGTCGTCATCCGCTGACCTATCTTTTAGAAGCTGCGGATGACATCTGCTATGCCCTGATTGATCTGGAAGATGGTATTAGCCTGAATATGCTCAGTTATGCCGAAGTCGAGCCAGTTTTCCTAAACTTGCTGGGAGAATATGGCACACCTGAAGAAATCAATCTGCCTAATACCACCTGGCAACAAAAAATTGCGGCCCTACGTGGCCGGGTGATGAAACGTCTGGTAGATGAAGTCACCACGGCCTTTGCCCGACATCAGCAGGAAATTCTGATGGGTCAACTGCAAGGTTCATTGCTGGGTTATTGTAGTGCCGACATTGAGATTGGCATTAACCGGGCCAAAGAACTGGCGCGAGACAAGATCTTCGAACATCCGCAAAAAGCCGGTCTGGAAATTATCGCGCATCAAAGTTTACAAACGATTCTGGATGCCTTTATTCCACTGACCACACCGCACAAAACCTTGAGCTTTAAGGAACAGCGTTTGATGGCTATTTTAAAACGCTCGGGTGCGCAGTTTAGTGCTGATCATTATGACAACATTATGCAGGTGCTAGATATTGTCTCCAAGTTTTCTGATCACCAGGCTTATAATCTGGCGCAGGAACTGCATGGCAATAAAGCCGGGTTACTCTAATGTGAACGAGCGCCTGATGATAATCTCAGCAAAATCACTGGATTTGAATGATAGAGTTTTGCCTTTATCAAAAATGCTGACTACTATGCCTGTATTAAATTTGAGTATGTATAAAAAATGATTGGATGCCTGATTGGGGAAGTGCTGGCGCTGGAAGCACCGACTGTTTTATTAAATGTAAACGGCGTAGGTTATGAGATTGACACTCCTTTAACCACTTTCTGTCAGTTGCAAAAAGGCCAGAACATTACCCTGTGGACCCATCTGGCTGTTCGTGAAGATGCCCAGTTACTTTATGGCTTTATCAATGCGCAGGAAAAAACCATTTTCCGTACCTTATTAAAGGTGAACGGCGTTGGTCCGAAAATGGCGCTTGGTATCCTTTCCACTTTAAGTGTGGAAATGCTGATCCACACCGTTGAACATGAAGATATCAATACTCTGGTCAAGGTTCCGGGGGTGGGTAAAAAGACTGCAGAACGCCTAATGATTGAATTGCGTGACCGCTTTAAAGCCATGGCTTCAAGTGCTGTGCCAAGTAATTCAACTGCACCACAGATTCAGTTTATGGGCAATTCAGCCGTGGCTGAAGCGGAAGCTGCATTACAGTCCTTGGGCTATAAGCCTGCTGAAGCACAAAAACTGGTGAATGCCGCCAAAGGCGAATTTACAGAAGCCAGCGATATTATCCGCGCTGCATTAAAGTCGATGAATAGATAAATCGTAGTCCACCATCAACCCAAATTTGATAAATGTATGGCGACAAGGATGTCGCCCGTTGAACTGGGGTGTAGGACACACCCTCAGTTCAACAAAAGATTTTTGTTACTTTTGATCTTTCAAAAGTAAAACAACGCCTACACAATGGCAACTAAACACAAATCATTATTTGAGGCTGTTTCCGCAGCATCAAACAGCTTCAATAAAGAGATTAAGTTAATAGATATGCAAGACCGTCTCATCAGTGGTTCTGAAAAACCCGAAGATCATTTTGATCGCGCCATCCGCCCGACTTCCCTCGATGACTACATCGGTCAGCCGGTGGTCCGCGAGCAGATGGAAATCTTTATTGGCGCAGCCCGTGGCCGTGAAGAAGCCCTCGATCACACCTTGATTTTTGGCCCGCCAGGTCTGGGTAAAACGACATTGGCCAATATTATTGCCCGAGAAATGGGTGGCAATCTCAAGTCAACTTCTGGCCCGGTACTAGAACGTGCTGGTGATTTGGCAGCGATGCTAACGAATCTGGAAGAAGGCGATGTCCTGTTTATTGACGAGATTCACCGTCTTTCACCCGTGATTGAAGAAATCCTGTATCCGGCGATGGAAGATTATCAACTCGATATCATGATTGGTGAAGGCCCTGCTGCGCGCTCGATTAAACTGGATTTACCTCCATTTACCTTGGTAGCAGCCACCACACGTGCCGGTCTACTCACCTCTCCGCTGCGTGACCGTTTCGGAATCGTACAGCGTTTAGAGTTTTATTCGGTTGAAGATTTAACCCACATTGTCAAACGTTCAGCCAACTTGATGGATGTACCGATGACTGGAGATGGCGCAAAAGAAATTGCCCGTCGCTCACGAGGTACACCGCGTATTGCTAACCGATTGTTACGTCGAGTTCGTGATTACGCTCAGGTCAAAGGAACGGGGGAAATCAATCAGGATATGGCCCAACGTGCTTTGGACATGCTCAAAGTCGATAAAGATGGTTTAGACACACTCGATCGTCGTTACTTGTCAATGTTGCTTGAGCGTTTTGATGGTGGTCCTGCCGGTATTGAAGCCTTGGCTGCTGCCATGGCGGAAGATTCAGGCACGCTTGAAGATGTCATTGAGCCTTACCTGATTCAGCAAGGTTATGTGATGCGAACCGCGCGTGGTCGTATTGCCACCAATATGGCGTATTTGCAGTTTGGAATGACACCACCTGAGCCGAAAGACAGATAAAATAGAGAATTAAAAGCAGCTTAGGCTGCTTTTTTATTGAATATAGATTTCAAATTTTTAATAAGAGAATCTACTACAATGTTTAGAGCTTTGAAACTATCAGCAATACCTTCTTTATCAATTACCGCGGTAATACACATGATTTGTAGCTGAGTGAGATAACGCTCAAATTCGTCCCATTCAGATACTAATTCATGATCTTCCTCTACTAACATTTTTAAATGAGTACTGATACGAGCTATTAAAGGGAATATATCATCTTCTAAATTCCTTAATTCTGAACGCACATCTTCGTATTCATTATTTTTGAACCAGTCTTTCACATCATTTAATACTAAAGCTACAGAGCCTAACAATGTAATGTATTTATGCACTAATGGTTTCAATACAGCAAGATCGTCTATTAACTTAAGTTTCCGACCTCTATAAAATTCTTCTTGTAATTCAACTCTTTTTAACTTTTCTTGACTTTCTATAAGTTGTTTAGTCATATTTCTATGAGATTCTGCTGCTTCTTTAATATCTTCACTTACTACTTTAAAAGATAGTTCTGTGAGTTGAAAACTTTTACGTCCATACCAATAAGCCAGCCAAGTTGCCAGACTACCTAAAATTAGTGCAATAATCACCGATAAAGCAAATGATGAAATCGCTGTCGTATCAGTAGAACTTACATTTAAATCAAGCGGAATCTTCTTACTTTCGGAATCAGCTTCGATGTGAGTTGCATATAAAGGCTGTTGTGGCACTGTCCATGGCAGCTGAATCATCACTTCATTATTATTTCCTTCTGCCACACGTTACCCCTTTATATTTCAAATAGATTACTTATTTATCATATTGTAAACATTTTCAAAGCATTACAAAATAAAAAGCCAACTGACCATGCCTGAATCAGTTGGCAAAAGCACAAAACAAAAAACTATATAAAGAAATTATTTCTCTTCTTTTTTAAACTCCTTAAAATCCGCTTTACGAATCATCGCATGAATACCCTTGGTTCGATCGACCACTTGAGACACTTCAAAGTCAGTGGCAGCACTTAAGTAAGCATAGGCAATTTCTTCCGAAATTCCATATTCATTGACTAGGAAGCGAATCGCTTCACGGGTGGATTTACGCATAGCTTCGTCCAAGTCTTCATCCAGACCCGGCGTAATCCAGAATTCAGCATTTTCAGCCAGCGGCTGTTTAATCTCTGCACCCGGAATTTTATCCTTGCCCGATTTAAGCAAAGTGAATTTTAAAGTCGCACGTGCCGATCCTTCCAAAGCAGTTAAAGCCACCTCACCATCACCTTGTACAAAGTGACTATCACCTGTATAGAACAAAGCACCTGGCACTTGTACAGGATAATAAGCCGTTGCGCCTGCACCTAATTCATTGATGTCGATATTCCCGCCATAAAATGATGGCGGTACAGAATGCACAGGCTCACTGGTATTTGGTGCAACGCCCATCGTGCCCATAAACGGATTCAGCGGGAAACGAATCGCTTTACCAGATTCAGTTTTTAAAACGCCTTCCCATACACCATCCGCATTTTTCTCAATTGGGGTAAAAATGGACAAGTTGCCATAAGCATCAGGATTGGCTGGAGATGCATGCTCATGTTTCTGACGTTTCGGGAATTCGGGTAAGGTGCCTTTGCCATGACGGTTTGAAATCACGCCATAAGGTACACGCGGTTCAACTTTTAAAATCTCCACCTTTAGAATATCGCCCGGCATTGCCCCTTCTACATAGACAGGCCCGGTAATAATGTGTGGTCCATCTTTATGGAAATCATGTTTCAATTTGGAATTCGTGATCAGCTTGGCTTCATCCAATACATGCTCAGGTTTGACGCCTTTTGATGTGAAATATTTCTCTGCATTGCGGCCTTGATCTTCCAGCAGCCCTTCATGCGAAACTGTATCGAAAGTAACTGTGCTACCTGAAGGGACAGTCAAGACAGGTTTTGCATCTTTATTTGGCAGATAACCCCAAGTAATCGTATTTAAGGTACTCGGCACATAATAATGACCTTTATATTCACCACTTTTGAGTAATGTCGGTTTATTTTCCAGCTGTTTCAGTATCTTAAAGTCTTCAGCCCATAGACTTGTCGAAATAAAACTTAAGCTTGAAGCCACTGCCAGAGATAAAGCCAAAGGTTTTAACATGTGTTCAATTTCCGTCATAAAAAATATTACGAAAGAGTGAATGCAATCTAAGTGCCAAAATAAGTTTAAGAGGTTTAAAAAATCTTCACTTCATTCAGATTATTGATATAGAGGTAATCGTTTTTATCCCTTTTTAGCCTGAAATTTTTATAGTTTTCATACCTTATAAATATAAAAAATCAATTTAGATACATATTCTTACAATGTAAAAGAACAAATAAAGCTTTTTGAGAACAGCTATTAACACCCAAAATACCTTTAAGGTATCGAAAAATACTTAGAGGGTTTTGGTCGAATTAGATCAGTATGCCATCCTAAAGAATCACTTTAACCATTTCAAATTCTTAAGGTTCTCCCGAAGTATGAATATGTATAAGCAGATATCCCTTTGTCTTCCTCTTCTTTTCTGTAGCCAGTTCAGCCTGGCCGACTGGATTGATGATTCTGTACAAGCTGCTGAAGCACACACCATCAAATTACGCCAACATATCCACCAGCATCCTGAACTGGGCAATATGGAATTCAAAACCTCGGAGCTGGTCCAAAAAGAATTAAAATCCTACGGCATTGAAGTACGTAAAGGCTATGCCAAAACTGGTGTAATCGGTGTATTAAAAGGTGTAAAACCCGGCCCTGTGATGGCCTTACGCGCAGATATGGATGCATTGCCAATTAAAGAAACTGCGCCCGTGCCTTTCGCCAGCAAGCAAAAAGCCATTTATCAAGGCAAAGAATCTTATGTGATGCATGCCTGTGGACATGATGCACATACCGCCATGTTATTGGGTGCAGCCAAAGTTCTGGCCGCCAATAAAGATAAAATTGCGGGGACAGTGCTGTTTGTATTCCAGCCGGCTGAAGAAGGCGGTGCAGATATTGATAACTTCACTCATGGCGATCAAATTGGCTCACGTAAAATGATTGCCGACGGTGCCTTAAAAAATCCAAAACCTGAAATGATTTTCGGGATGCATGTCATGGCAGGCATGCCAAGCGGCAATATCTTCTACAAAGATGGTGCGATTTTAAACAGTGCCGATCATTTACGTATTCAGATCAATGGTAGTCAGGTGCATGGCTCCATGCCTTGGGCAGGTAAAGACCCAATTTATGCCTCTGCCCAGATGGTGACCAATTTACAAAGCCTGATCAGCCGTAAAGCCGACCTGACCAAAGGGATGGGTGTGGTCAGTATTGGCAGTATTCAGGGCGGCACTACCGGTAACGTCATTCCAGATCAGGTCAATATGGTCGGGACTATTCGTTCCAATAGTGAAGATGTACGTCAGGGCATTTTAAAAGACTTGCCGAAAATGCTGGAACACAATGCCGCAGCCAATGACGTTAAGGTGAAAGTCGAAATTGCACCTTATGCACCAGTGACCACCAATGATAAAACCTTGACTGAATTGATGCGCCCGACATTGGCGAGCGTGCATGGTGAAGATAAATTGCATGTTTTAGACAACAATGCCAGCGCCAGTGAAGATTTTGCTTATTATGGCCAGCTCATGCCATCGCTCTTCGTGTTTGTTGGTGCTACACCGGCAGATCAAGATCCGGCAAAAGCCGCACCCAACCATAACCCGAATTTCATTGTCGATGATGCGACCTTGAAAACCGGGGTCGAAAGCCATGTCCGTTTTATTCTGGACTATCCAAAAGTAGCTGAGCAGGTTCAGGCCAACTGGAAACAGAAAAATAAAGGCTAATCTTCTATTACTAAAATGCGCGACTTCATGGACTCGCGCATTTTAGTAACTGCTGCTGTTTCATAAATGAGCTGTTAAGCGCTCAGTACTTCTTCTTGGCGACTTCTCTCCAGATTTGACACCTTGTGCCATTGGTCTCAAAACTCACAATGCTAAACTTTGAACCGCTAAATTGCTTGACTTTTGGCAGGAATCCGGCAAATTCTAATCCCTCTCCTGCATCTAAAAACAAGCAAAAATTTCGAAAATCTGCATGGAACAAAACTATGGCGAATCACTTTGAATTCAATATCCGCGTTTATATTGAAGATACTGATGCGGGTGGCATTGTCTATCACGCCAATCATATTCGCTATATGGAACGTACCCGTACCGAATGGTTACGTGCCGCTGGAGTGAGCCATTACTGGCATCAGACAGACTACAATTTTGTGGTGCATAAAATTAATGTCAAATACATGCGTCCGATCCTGATGGATGATTTAATTACTGTTACGGCACGTGTCATTTCATGTAAAGCTTCATCATTTGTATTGCAACAAAATATTTATCGTGGTGAAATCATGCTTGCATCAGGTGAGGTTGAGTTGGCATGTATCAGTGCAGAGATGCGACCACGTCGACTCCCGGATGAAATCCGCGAACTAATTCAAAAAGAATTGGAACAAGACTAAAAAAATTTATTGGCACACGTAACAACTATGGCGACTCAGTTAGAATCATCTCTTCAAGTTTCAGATCTTATTTTACAAGCAAGCCCTGTCGTACAACTGGTGATGCTTTCTCTCCTGTTAGCCTCAATATATAGCTGGTATCTGATTGCCAGGCTCTATATGAGTTATAAAAAAGCCCAGGCCGATGATGAACATTTCCAGAAAATCTTCTGGTCTGGTGCTGAGCTGAATACCCTGTATAACAATGCACAACTCAATTCTAAACGCACTGGCCTTGAAGATATTTTCTATCAGGGTCTGGGCGAGTTCCTGAAACTGAAAAAACGCCATGCGCCAACTGCCCAGTCGATTGAAGGGACAGAGCGTATTCTGCGTGTCGGTTTAAGCCGTGACCAAGGTCATCTGGAACAAGGTCTGGGTGCATTAGCAAGTATCGGCTCGGTTGCGCCTTATGTCGGTCTGTTCGGTACAGTCTGGGGCATCATGAACGCCTTCATTGGCCTGGCAGATGTTGATCAGGTGACTTTGGCGACAGTCGCACCCGGTATTGCCGAAGCACTAATTGCAACAGCGATCGGTCTGTTTGCAGCCATTCCAGCGGTATTGGCCTTTAACCACTTCACGGCCAAAGGTGAAACGGTCTACTCTGACCGTGCGCTATTTGCCGAAGAAATGGTGGCGCTATTGCAACGTCAGTCTGTGGGCGTAACTCAGGACAAAGACTAATGGCGATTCAAGGTTCAGGACGCTTTCAGCGTATTAAAAAGCCACTGAAAAGTGACATGAATGTCGTACCATATATCGATGTCATGCTGGTACTTCTGGTGATCTTTATGGTCACCGCTCCGATGATTACCAGTGGCATCAAGGTTGACTTGCCTCAGGCCAACGGATTGCCGATCGAATCCAAGGATGCTCCGACCATCGTCACACTCAAAGAAGATGGTTCATATTATCTAGAATATAAAAATCAGGCGACTGGCCCAGTCACACTGGAAGAATTGACGCGTACTCTGGTTGATGCTCAAACCCAGGCGCAAAATGACAACAAGGTGCTGAATGTCGTGATCAATGGCCACAATACCCGTCCATATGGCGATGTCATGGCCTTGATGTCCAGCCTGCAGGATGCTGGCCTTTCTCAAGTCGGTTTACTGACCAAGCCATTAGAATAAAGTATGAAAGACTATAAAAAGCCACCATTTCAGAAAAAAGCCATCGCACTTGGATTCACCTTAGGCATCCATGCAGTGGCTTTGGTGGGCTTACTTTATCTGGGCATGAGTAACCCCCCTGAACCGCCAAAACAGATCAAAACCGTTCTGATCAAGCCAGAAGACCTTAAACCGGTGACTCGCGAAGAAACCGAATTTGAGGAAACTGCACATGAAAACGTCGCAGAAGAAATTACCCAAACTGCTGAACCCAGTATAGAACCGGCTCCTGTCATTCCAACTGCTGCCCCTGCTGTACCTGTGACTCCACCTCCGCCAAAAGTCGATACACAAAAAGCGCAGCAGGAGCTAAAAGCGGCAGAGGCAGCACAAGCCAAGGCTGCGCAGCAAGCAGCGGAAGCAGCAAAACGTGCCCAAGCCGCTGAACAGGCCAAACAGGCAGCAGCCAAAGCCAAAGCGGATGCAGCGCAAAAATCCAAGGCGGAAGCCGAAGCTGCACGCCAAGCTGAACTGAATGCACAACGCAAAGCCGATGCTGCTCAAAAAGCCAAACTGGAAGCACAGAAAAAAGCTGACTTAGCTGCCAAGCAAAAAGCGGATGCTGCAACAAAAGCCAAAGCAGAGGCTGATGCCAAACGTAAGGCTGAAGCTGCTGCTAAAGCAAAGGCAGATGCGGCAGCAAAAGCCAATAATGATGCAGCGGCGAAACGTAAAGCAGATGCGGATGCGAAAGCTAAAGCCGATGCAGCGGCTAAAGCCAAAGCAGACGCGGCAGCTAAGGCTAAAAATGATGCAGCGGCAAAACGCAAAGCGGACACTGATGCGAAAGCCAAAGCGGATGCGGCTGCTAAAGCAAAAGCCGACGCTGATGCCAAACGCAAGGCAGATGCCGACGACGCTAAGGTAAAAGCGGATGCAGACGCCAAGCGCAAAGCAGATGCCGAAGCAAAAGCCAGAGCTGATGCAGAGGCCAAAGCTTCAGCCGCTAAACAGGCTGCTGAAGAAGCTGCACAGAAAAAAGCGGAATCAAAACGGATTGCATCCACTGCGAAGCGCGATTTTGAAAATAAGATCAAACGCGCCTGGGATATACCAGTCGGATCATCAGGCCAGCGTGCGACTGCACGTGTAACCCTGAATGATAATGGCGGTGTGGTCTCGGTCATTGTGAATTCAAGTGATTCAGACATGAAAGCCAGTGTAGAAGCTGCAGTCCGTGCTGCTGCACCTTATCCAATGCCTTCCGATCCAGATGCACGCCGTGAAGCACGAAGCTTTACCTCAACCTTTACTGCACAATAAAAACAGAGCCATCACATAAATAATGTTGTGATGGCTTTTATTTTTTAAGCTAAACTTCACTTCAAATTGATTGAATAATATTCACTTTTCACAGTGTCATAACAGTTTGGTCATAAATTCATGGTTTTATTCTATTAAATCCATGCGATGATGTAGCCCAAGCACCTATACAATAAATCCGTTGATTTGAGTAAATAACGAATGATGGAAAAGACTCGCAAACATCTACTCTGCCTCGCAATCATTAGCGCTTTAAGCCCTGTATTGGCAACCCAGTCCTATGCCCAATTGCATCTGGAAATTACCAAGGCACCTGAGGCAGCACCTAAAATTGCCGTTGTACCTTTCAGTCAGGATCAGAGCATTTATCCTATTGTGGAAAATGACCTGAATCGTTCTGGCCGCTTTACCAGTGCTTCAAAAAACCTGCCTGCAACAGCGACATTGAATAATCCGAATGCAGAAGCTTGGGCATCGGCTGGTGTTCCCTATGTGGTCACCGGTTCATCCAAGGCCACAGCCGATGGTTCTTTTGAAATCCAGTATCAGCTCTATGATGTCGAAAAAAAACAATATCTATTAAATGAATTGCTGACTGTTCCAGCCTCACGCACCCGTCAGGCAGCGCATATGATCAGTGATGCCATCTATCAGGCATTGACCGGCATTCCAGGTGACTTTAGCGGACGTATTGCCTATGTGCTGCGTAATCCTGCTACGCCGGAACAGCGCTATACCTTGCAGATTGCCGATACCGATGGTGAACAGCCAAAGACCATTTTGACCTCACGTGATCCAATCCTTTCTCCAGCATGGACACCAGATGCCAAAAAAATCGCTTATGTGTCCTTTGAAACCAAACGCCCGGCGATTTATGTACAGGATCTGGCGACCGGACAACGTGAAAAACTGGCCAGCTTCCGCGGCTTGAATGGTGCGCCGAGCTTCTCTCCAGATGGCAAGAGCATGCTGTTTACTGCTTCTATGCACGGCAATCCGGAAATCTACCAGATGAATCTGGAAACGCGTCAGCTACAACGTATGACCAATGACAGTGCCATTGATACTGAAGCACGTTATTCACCAGATGGAAAATCTTTTATTTTCACTTCTGACCGTGGGGGTTCTCCACAAATTTACCGCCATGATCTTGAATCAAGTAGCAATAAACGCCTGACCTTCCGTGGTGCATTCAACGCACGCGGCACGCTGAGCGCAGATGGTAAAAAACTTGCATTAGTTCATCGCCCAAGCGGCAGTAACTATCGAGTTGCGGTTCAGGACATGACCTCTGGTGTGAACAACATTTTGACACCAACAACGCTGGACGAATCGCCAAGCTTCTCGCCAAATGGCCAGATGGTGGTCTATGCCACCCGTGAAGGTGCACGCGGACTCTTGTCGATCATGTCGCTGGATGGCCGCTTCCGTATGAATTTGCCAAGTGAAACGGGCGAAGTCCGTGAACCGGCTTGGGCACCAAAATAAGATTTTTATATTGATAAACCCTTTACCCCATAATCAAACTTCATGGAGATGAAGATGAACAAAGTAAAATTATTTGCCTTGCCACTTTTAGCAGCAGCTGTTGTCATGACAGGTTGTGCGAGCCGTAAGCCTGCCGCTGAAGTTCAAACGGGCGGTTTAGATACGACCGGTACAACAACTGTGAATACTCAAGGCTTGAGTGAAGATGCAGCACTGAATGCACAAAACATGGCAGGCGCTTCTGCAAAAGGCGTTACTGCAGAAAATAAAGCATTCTTGGCAAAACGCGTGGTGCATTTTGACTATGACAGTACTGAACTCAGCAATGAAGATCTAAATACGTTGCAAGCCCATGCGCAGTTCCTGATGGCCAATGCCAATTCACGTGTAGCACTCACTGGCCATACCGATGAACGCGGTACCCGTGAATACAACATGGCACTTGGCGAGCGTCGTGCCAAAGCAGTAGAAAGCTTCTTGGTGACGACTGGTGTTAATCCTGGTCAACTAGAAGCAGTTAGCTATGGCAAGGAAATGCCAATCAATGCGGGCCATGACGAAAATGCCTGGAAAGAAAACCGCCGTGTAGAAATTAATTATGAAGCGGTACCACCATTGTTGAAATAATTTTCATTCATGATGGTTTCATCAAATAAAAAGCACTCAATCATGAGTGCTTTTTATTGGTTTCAATGAAAGAATCGGTCTACTTGGGAAGCTGATCTTGTTCAGCCGGATACATCGATTCGATCAGGTCATGTTTATTGAATTGTTTGTACTCTGGTTTTGCTTCATAATCCCGCCAGGCTTCTTTCATCTTGTCTTCAGAGATATCATCTAAAGTAATGCCTTCGCTTGGCGTTGGAGTCGCATCAAACTTCAATGTTGTCATATCTGTGCTCCTATTCTCAATTTTCCTTTGTCTTCAACATAGCACTTTCCGCAGGAGTTGCAAGGGCAAAATCGATACAAATAATCCAGTTTAATTTTTCTTTTAGTACGTTCTCATCTAAAATATAGCCGCATATCGTTTTGATCATTTTTTCCCGATTTAAGTTTTGGAGTTTCCCCTATGTCATACCGCACTTTATCCCAGTTTTTACAACAACAAAGCGGGAATCTCACACCTGAACTTGCGCAAGTTATTGAAACAATTGCAAACACTTGCAAAGATATTGATCAATTACTGCAAAAAGGTGCTTTAGCGGGTGTATTGGGAAGTGCACAGCATGAAAACGTTCAAGGCGAAGAGCAAAAGAAACTAGATGTCATTTCTAATGACTATTTGATTGATGCCTTGCAGCAACATCCAAATGTGGGTGGTTTGGCCTCAGAAGAACTGGATGAATTCACCCCTGCACAAGAAAATGGTCAATTTCTGGTATTGTTCGATCCATTAGACGGTTCAAGCAATATCGACATCAATATGTGTGTTGGTACTATTTTCTCGATTCTTCCTGCGAAGAATGCTGTGACTCAGGCAGAAGACTTTATGCAAGCCGGTGTTCATCAGGTAGCTGCAGGTTATGTGCTTTATGGCCCGTCAACCATGTTGGCATTGACCGTCGGCGCAGGCGTAGTGTTCTTTACCTATGACCCTGAGACTCAAGAATTCCTACTGACTTCTGAAGCAATTCAGGTAGCTGCAGATACTAAAGAATATGCGATCAATGCGTCGAATCAACGTCATTGGGAAGCACCAGTACAGCGTTATATCGATGAATTGTTAGCAGGCAAAACCGGTCCTCGTGAAAAAGACTTCAATATGCGTTGGGTTGCCTGTATGGTGGGCGACATTCACCGTATTCTTTGCCGTAGCGGTATCTTCATGTATCCATACGACCTTAAAGATCCGGCTAAAGCAGGCCGTCTACGTTTAATGTACGAAGCCAATCCAATGAGCATGCTCATGGAACAGGCTGGCGGTGCATCGACTACAGGTCGCGTGCGTATTCTTGAGATCGAACCGACAGATCTACATCAACGTGTGCCAGTGATCATTGGTTCTAAAAACGAAGTTGATCTTGTGACCAGCTACCACAACTAATTTTTATAGCGGCAGTCGATATTGAATCGGCTGCCGTGGATTATATCTCCCATGCCAACTTTTTTTCTTGATTCAAAAGACAATCCAAAGATTAAACACTTACGCGGTTTAATTGAACAAAATACCTATCGTAAAAAACAAGGTCAAACGGTTTTAGAAGGCACGCATCTGTCTCTCGCCTGGTTACATGAAAACCGTAAAATTGATTCTATTTTCACCACTGAACATGCACTTTCACATCCTGATTTCGAGAAAATTCTCGCAAAATACACAGGTATGGTCTTTGTTCTGAGCGAGTCTTTATACAAAGATTTAAGCACCTTAGGAACATCTTTAGCCTGTTTAGCTGTGGTCACTTTACCGACAGCAAATTATGCATTGGATTTTAAAGCAGACACTTTGATTCTGGAAAATGTACAGGATCCGGGTAATGTAGGCACCCTGCTTCGCTCTGCTGCTGCTGCCGGTATTGAACAGATTGTGTGTACCAAAGGTTCTGCATCGCTCTGGTCTCCACGCGTATTACGTGCTGGTATGGGTGCACATTTCACATTACAAACCTTTGAAAATATTGCGCTTGAACAAATTCTTGAGCAATTTCAAATCCCTGTCTATGTAACCAGCTCACACCGTGCTGAAAGCCTGTATTCAAAAGACTTACGTAAACCTTGCGTGTGGATTCTGGGTAATGAAGGCCAAGGCGTGTCTGATTATGCGATGCAACATGCTGAAGCCGTGAGCATTCCGCAACCCGGTGGTCAGGAATCACTGAATGTCGCAATTGCAGGTTCGATCTGTTTCTTTGAAATGGTACGTCAACGTATCTAATTAAGGATTTAGGTTACAGTGTTTTAATACGACCCTGCCCGTGTATAAAATAGATTAAACTACAAAAATAATAAACTTAATTGTCAACCAAACCAGGATTCCCAACGTTATATGATTATGAACTTGGGAATAATGGTGGGTGTCCAATGACAGGATTTTCCATCTCTATGGATTTAGCACCAAAACAGTTGCAAACACACGATGTAAGTATTCTGAAGAGTACGGCTGAAGCACGTCTGAAGAATTTCATGCAGGATGTGACGGGGCGTGCCTTGGTGATGATGGAAAGTGCGACTCAAGGTCATCATGGTATTGCCATGGATCTGGTTCAGGAAGCTTTCATTTCCTTACACAAATCCTATGCAGAAAAAAGTACTGAAGAATGGTATCCCCTATTTTATACCATTCTCAACAACAAGTTACAGGACTGGCGTCGTAAAGAGTCACGGCGTGGTCAAATGTTTTCATTTTTCAAAAAAGTCAGTCTTGATGACGACGAAATTGAATTTGATGATGTCGTCGATGAATCAACACCAACGCCACTGGACTTTCTCGATCAGGCAGTCACTGCTGAAGAAATCCAAGAAGCGATTGCAAAATTGCCTGTGCGTCAGCAGCAGGCATTTATGCTAAGAGCTTGGGAAGGATTTGATACGCATACCACCGCACAGATTATGAACTGCACAGAAGGCAGTGTAAAAACCCATTACCACCGTGCTATCCAAGGCTTACGCGCCTCTTTAGCACATTTAAATCCATATCTGGGAGGGTCATCCGAATGAATCAAGATGATTTCTTAAAACAAGTAACTTCCAAACTTGATGGACTGGCACAACAACATAAAGACAAACCTGTTGTCATGCACCATGTTCTTGAAGAAATTCAGGATTCAAAACATTCACGCTTTGCATTTCTAAAAATGTCAGGTTTTGCTTTGGCAGCTGCGATTGCAGGCGTTGTGGTATTACCAAATCTTTCGGACCATAACGAGCCGCAAACTCAAATGGTGTCAGTCCCAAAACTGTCTCCGCAAATGCTTGAAGATTTAGAAATGTTAATGGTTTTAGGTGAGGACAAAGTTCCACATGGCAGCTAAAAAATTGGCGATTGCTTTTTGTGCATTCAGTTTTCTGCAAACCAGCTTTGCAGGATTTGAACGTTTTTGGCTATTTTCCAAAGATGCGAATACCCAAGTAACTGATACTTGGGATAGTCTTTCTGATTCTGAACAATTGGCACTTATTAAACGTTACCAATCTCTAAAAGAAATCCCCGAACAACAACGTGTCAGCTTGCAGCAGCGCATGGACTGGTTTACCCAACTCCCTGATGCGGAAAAACAGAGAATGCGTGAGACTTGGCAAATGATGAGCAGTCAAGAACGCAAAGAACTGGGCGCACGTATGCAAAAAGCGTCTCCTGAGCAACGCCTTGCCATTCGCGAAGAATACATTCTCAAATATCAGCAAGTGACTCAGCAGCCTAACTCGCATTAAACACTTAATATAAAAAAGCCTCCATATGGAGGCTTTTTTGATGTTTCAATCATATTTTATTTTCTTAAGCGTCGATAACCTGCAAGCCCTAATAATCCTAGTAGCCCCCACATTCCAATTGCCCCACCACCACTTGAGGACGTATTCGTATTTTTAACTGTATTACGTAACAAGATTGTCGCTTTTTCTGACATTTTTTCATCAGCATCAAAAATCGCATAATCCATGCTGTAATTTGCCTGGCTTAAATTATTTTTTACAGTAAATGTCAGCTGTCCACCATAACAGGTCTGATTTTGATAGGTATCAGGACATGCTCCTTGTCGCTCTGCCTTCAGTGAAACTCCCGCAGGCAGCTTAACAATATGAATCGGGATCTCTTTTCCATCTTTATCTTGATAAAAAGCCGACTTTCCTGATGGTAGAGGCCCATCCCCATCATCACTATCATTTTCAAGCGGATTTACCGTCACTGTAAGATTATTCTCTGGATTAAGCCGATATTCATCATCTTTTGCAATCGGTGCAATGTTGTTAAAAGCTGCTCTTAAGAGGCCAGCACTGCTCGCACCTGTAGCCCGGTCTTTAAGGGTATAACTACAGAACTCCATATCAACCGAACTGGTCTGCTTACCATCAGTGCGATACATCATGATCCGGTTTAAATCAGGTTTCCACTCACATTTAAGATTTGGATCATTTGGATTTCCTTCCACAGTGGTCGAATTGCCTGTACCAACTAACTTACCAACACCTAAAGTTTTTACACTGACCTCATAATTTTGTGAATTTAAGGCTTTAATTTGAATCTTATCATTGGTTAGAGTTTCTTGAGGCATAGCCAAGATAAAAGGATTAATATAGATTGCACGATATTTCTGATATTGCTTGGTATATTTGAGCAAATCCTGATAACTTTTCAATTCTTCCTTTAAACCAGGAAGCTCATTTTCTGGAGTATTTTTATCAGCAATGATTTCTTCGAGATCATCTATATTCTCCTGATAAAAGTCATTGAGTTCTACCAAACTCTTATTTTGTAAGTCTGTAATATCGGCTGCAGTCAAACGTCGGATTTCAACTGAGCCGATCTCGCAAGTATTTTTTGCACTTGGATCAAATGTTAATGTGGATCCAATCACACGATCAATACCACGCTGGTCTTGTTCAATACAGCCACTCACTCCGATATCTACCAAATCCGTTGCGGTCTGATTATCACGCGGGTAATATAGCCCTAAATAGCGATTATCAATAGCAGGCTCAATATAATTTGTTAATAAACTGCTGATTATATTGTTAGAGACATCAAGATTATTTGAAGTAGTATCTTCGTCTAATTCTGGCAATACGCAACGTGATGGCCCAGTCGTTTGAATTGCATTTCGAATTGTAGAAAATTCAACACGTTGTGCCTTGGTCGGATTTCCCTGATTTAAGGCATATTCACAAGACAGGCCTTGGTTAAAGGCTAAAATATTGAAATTAAAATACCTAAACCCGGTATTGTCATAAAATAAAGTAGATTGGGCTGTATTTTCAACAACAGTATTACTTAATGCAGTTAAACTGGAGAATTTACTGAGCGGACGATTAACTTCATTCGTCATACGCACAATATGTCCTGTGGTACTGGCAGTATTCTTCGCAATAGTAGAGTTAACAATTTCTACTGTGGCATAGCCACAAAAATCAATAATACTGTTAGCAGTGTCTGAACCATTTTTAACAATACTACTGGAATTAATTTTCACATTGGTTTGAGTTGTACCTAAATTTCCCTGACAATCCATCGCCAGAACACTACCATATGAACTCGCCTGATTTTTTTGAATCAAAGAATCCTGAATGACAATATTCCTTTCCGTATTCATTGCTACACTATAAATCGCACCACCTTCTGCAGCTGCTCGGGAATTTACTATTTCACTGGTATTAATACTTAAAGGCCCTGCTACATAAAAAGTACCGCCATTACCTTTATCCAAGGTATTTATTGCTGCATAGCCATCCTTTAAGATCAGATGATGAATTTCCAGACTGGATTGACTGGCCATACTATTAAATAATCTGGTTTTCCCCTGGCCCGAAATAGTACTTTTTAAAGCCTCCCGGGTTGGATATAACAGCGTAATCGGACTACGACTAGCATAATTAAGCGGAGTTTTCCCATAAATTTTGAGCGCTGACTCTACGATCAGCTCTTTATCTAATTTGTACTCGCCTGCTTCAAGCTGAATCACATCTGCAGCTGAACCATCCAATCGAAGCGTACGTCCTACATTACATCCGCCATAAGATTTATCCAGTTTTGCAGTTTTAATGGCTTCTCGCAAAGAACAGGCATTATTATTCTCGCCATCTTCATCAGTAAAAGTAGTTACATATATCGTTTTATCTTCGGCTGCCATCAAACTCATGGCAGATAAAATCATGGCCGCAAGCAGTCCTTTTTTATAATTTTTCATGATTTTTCCTTAATCTTTTAATCCACGGCGTAAACCTATTAATCCGAGTAAAATCAGTAGCCCACCACCACCCCATGAGCCGCCTGAAGTTTTGACTGCTTTGTCTTCCATTTCATTTTTTGGCTCCTGAACAATTTGAGTAGTAATAGTCAAATAAGGTTTACTTTTATTAAACCGTGTCGATGAGGTCACCACTTGTAGTTCGAAAATATCTGCTCCATGCCAGGTAGAATCCGGGGTATAAGCGACATTGCCATGAATATCGATGATTGTTTTACCCTTGGAAGCTGTTTTGGTTTGTACCACTTTCAAACAGCCATCTTGCCAAGGCTCCCCCGTCGGATTCTGACCAACAATGGCATTACACTGTTCTTTTGGAATTAAATCACTATCTCCCAGATAAGATTCAATTGAAAACTTGGCAATTTCACCCTTTAACAGATCTTCTCCCACCAGACTGCCTGAGATTGGTATCGTGATTTCAACAGCACCACGATCACAAAACAGATTATCCATCAAACGGTTGATCCCGCGCTGATCTGCCGCTTCACATGCTACCGTTGGATTTGCTAAACTCAATCCTGTGCCTCTATTCACAATCGGTGATTCACTCACAAGGATATAGTTCAACAAAATTCGTGGGCGCATATAACCGAGAAATTGTCCTTTAGGAACGCTATATGGACAAAGTATGGCATTATTATTTTCTTGTAGGGTCTGACAAATACCTTCACTTTTATCTGAGGATTCAGCAAAAAGTCGTGTACCATTCCAGAACTGGTTCGGCGCGACGGCATCCCCTACACCACACGAGGCTGTCAGCAGATTATTTTGCGACACAGACTTATCACCAGTGATAATTTGGCAATCCTGTGTACCATTTCTTAAAATAATACTATTCGCTACATAAGCTCTTCCATACGGTGC
The DNA here is from genome assembly GCF_013417805.1 of Acinetobacter sp. YH12226. Classification (GTDB taxonomy): domain Bacteria; phylum Pseudomonadota; class Gammaproteobacteria; order Pseudomonadales; family Moraxellaceae; genus Acinetobacter. The sequence goes on from NZ_VPDG01000001.1 coordinate 123,263, forward strand.
ATGGATATTTAAAGCAGTATTTTCATTGTCAACTATGGTGAGATTATTCAATCCCATCCCGTCCAGGACATTAATAAATACACCCTTATTTTTTAGTATCGTACTACTTAATACCTCCCCACTAATACCTTGATCTTTACTGGAGTCAGCAAACTGTCCCGCGCTATAAATATTGGTCGCGGAATTATCCAGTGTCTGATTATTTTTAAGTACACTTTGATAAATGAGGAAAGCAGGTAGCTCGCTATACAGGATCCCGCCTCGTTGGGCTTTATTATTTTCGATCAGACTATTTTTAATTTGTGCACGGCTTGTTAAGTTCTGACCAAACTTGCCAGCATTATAAATTGCCCCACCCAAGTTGGCAGCAGCATTAAATAGACGGTTATATTCTAGAATTAGCTGACCTTTATTATAAATTAGGCCACCTTGTTCAGCACAATTGGTTTTACCACAGCCTTCAAGATCCAGTTCTTTCAAATTTAACTGAACCAGTGTATCTGTACTGTTGATCCGAAAAAGATTATCGATACCTTTCATTTGAATATGAGCATTATGCAAGCCTAATGCTTTTTCATCCGTACTGAATTCGCCATCACTTTCTGCGACCGCACGGATAGTAAGAGATTTTTTAATCTCGATATGCTGGTTCAACACATAGGTATTCTTTTCTTTTAAAATAATGGTACTGGATGAGTTCTCCCCACCACACCCCATAAAACCTATTTTGGCTAAGCCACGGTTAACATACTCAACAGCTTCTCGAAGTGAACATTCCTTGTCATCTTTTTCAATATCTTCTGTAGTGGTTACAATAATATCTGCACTATACGCTTGCCCCGCTATACATAGCAAAGCTATGCCTATGCTCTTCTTGAGCATAACCTTCTCCTTAATTTTTATTTCTTTCTTTTTCTTCTAAAGTTGCAGAATCCTTGCAACAGCGAATTATTTTGCCTTACTGTGTCATAGACTGAGTAATTACTCAAGAATTTTTATGATTTACCGATATTCGTCAATCAAGGCATATATCTGCCGCAAATTAGCATTGCTAACTTTTAACTTTTCCCCTTTAAGTAGTTGAATAATCTGCTCTAATCTTTGAAGCAGCACTGAAGTTTGATGTGGCCCATGGCTGAGTAAATAGTCAAAGATTTGAGGGTCTAAATGGATCCCACGACGATCGAGTACCGAGGAAACCAGCGCATAGCGATCAGCATACAAACTGCCACTCGGAACACGGGTACTGACCGCCTGCGTGAGACGGGATTGTAAATCTGGCAATTCGAGTTTGAGTTCGATAGGTGCAAAACGTGACGAAAACACCAACTGCCCACCACCTTCATTATTATAATTAATCAAGTGGAATACTGCGCGTTGCCAATGGGGTACGCCACTAATCGCTTCGATATCATCAAGTGCTACCAGATCAAAACGATCTAGAGAAGTAATCGCCTCAGTCGGTGCATCTAAAAGCTCAAGCAAAGATACCTGAATTGCAGATTTACCTACTTCCAGATAAGAGTCACAGATGGCAGACAACAAATGACTTTTACCTGTACCGGCTCCCCCATAGACATAAAATTGGTTGATCAGGCCTGCATGTAATTGACGGACAGCATCAATGACATGCCCCCAACCCGGCCCTGAAAAATCACTGATTCGGGCATCGAGCTGAGGTTCTATATCTAACTGCAATTGACGCATACGATTTTGTGGCCTTATGAGTCTTTACGATGTGGATCGTGAATTTTACTTGAGTTCTCCTCTGCTTGCAGCGGTTTTTTCTGTGGCTTTTTCATTTCAATATCAACATCTAAGTCTGCTGTTTCAATATTGATTGAACCTGTAGAGGCATCTTGTATGATAACAGCCCGATCACCATAAAATGGCGTATGTTCATAATACTCACGGATATGCCGCAGCAGTACCACAATCACGGCTGCCACCGGTAAGGCAATCAGCATGCCCAAGAAACCGGCCAGTTGTGCACCTGCCAGAACTGCAAACACTACAGCTACAGGAGAAAGACCGATTTTATCACCTAGCAAGAACGGTTGCAGAATATAGCCTTCGACGGCCTGCCCGACCATAAAGACAATCCCGACCAATACCAGTTGCCACCAGTCGATTCCAAATTGGAAAAAGGTTGCAATGACTGCGGCAATAATTCCAACCGCAAAACCAAGATACGGAATGATACTGCACAATCCGGCAATCATCCCAATGATCAAGCCAATCTCTAGGCCAATCAGTTGCAGTCCCACTGCATAGACTACGCCCAGCAGAACCATGACCAGGAACTGACCTTTAACAAAGGCACCTAACACACTATGACATTCACTCACAATAGTTAAGGTTGTTTTTTCATAAGGACGGGGAATTAGACGGCGTAAGCTGTCTAACATACGATCCCAATCCAGCAAGAAATAAAAGGCAATAATCGGAATCAGGACAATCGTGCCACCAATCTGGATAAAGTTCAGACCAGATTGTGCCAGTTTCAGCAGCATTGCCTGAATACTGTCAGCACTATAATTGGTCTGGACATAGTCCATTACTACTGAGGAAATCTGGTCAGTATCGATCTCCATCGGAACCAGATTAAAGCTATCGGAAAGCCAAGGTAGGAACGTGTAATTGATCCAGTGAATCCCGGCCGGAATGCTATCACGCGCATACATCAGCTGCTGCCAGACTAGTGGCACCAGATACCACATCACCAATGTAACCACGATCCCAATCCCGATAAATACGATACTGATCGAGAGCCATCGAGCCAGCCCAATGCGGTGCAAAACATTAACCAAGGGGCTAAATAAATAAGCAATTAGAAAAGCTGCAACAAAAGGAACTACAACTGGTTTAAGCAGATATAAAACCCAAAGTATCAATGCTATACCAGCAAGTATAAGAATGCGCCGTAAAGTACGATCGACCATAGAATCTTGCCTTTTCTCTATTAATCATTCTAAAAATTAAAATATTTTAATAAAGATAGCATTTTAGGCCACAAATACCATAAGAGTTTTACATATTCAGGTTATAATCGCACCCGCGAATGCGGAGACTTCATTATGAGCAACTCAACTTCTACCCCAAACACTGGTTTAAGCTACAAAGATGCAGGTGTCGACATTGAGGCGGGCGACGCGTTAGTCGATCGTATCAAATCTGTCGCTAAGCGTACCTCACGTCCCGAAGTTATGGGCGGTCTAGGTGGCTTTGGTGCACTTTGTAAAATTCCTAAAGGTTATGAAGAACCTGTTCTCGTATCTGGCACAGATGGTGTTGGTACAAAATTACGTCTGGCACTGAATTTGAACCGTCATGACACAATTGGTCAAGACCTGGTTGCAATGTGCGTGAATGACCTTCTTGTCTGTGGTGCTGAGCCACTGTTCTTCCTTGATTATTATGCAACTGGTCACTTAAATGTTGATGTTGCTGCAAATGTAGTCACTGGTATTGGCGCTGGTTGTGAACTTGCTGGCTGTGCATTAGTTGGCGGTGAAACTGCTGAAATGCCAGGCATGTATGAAGGCGAAGATTACGATCTTGCAGGTTTCTGTGTCGGTGTTGTTGAGCAAAGCAAAATTATTGATGGCTCTAAAGTCAAAGCGGGTGACGTTTTAATTGGTGTAGCTTCTTCAGGTGCGCACTCAAACGGCTACTCACTGCTTCGTAAAATTTTAGACGTGAAAAACGTTGATCTAAATCAAATCGTGGATGGTCGCCCACTTGCAGATGCTGCAATGGAACCAACACGCATTTATGTGAAACCAATTCTTGAACTGTTAAAACACGTTGATGTGCATGCGATGGCACACATCACTGGTGGTGGTTTACCAGGCAACTTACCTCGCGTACTTCCAAACGGTGCTCAAGCGTTGGTAAATGAATCTTCTTGGGAATGGCCTGAACTATTCAAGCTTCTACAACGTGAAGGCGGTGTAGAACAGTTTGAAATGTATCGTACTTTCAACTGTGGCGTCGGTATGGTGCTGGTTGTTGATGCAGCTGATGCAGACAAAACCGTTGAATTACTCAACCAGCTCGGCGAAAAAGCATGGGCAATGGGTCAGATTCAAGACAATGCTGAATCGGTTGCAGGTGCAGACGAAAAAATTCGTGTGATCTTCGCGTAATTTCGCATGATTAAAATTGCTGTACTTGTTTCAGGTAGTGGATCAAATCTGCAAGCCTTGATTGATGCCAATCTTTCAGGGCAAATTGTGGGCGTAATTTCCAATAAACCTGAAGCTTTTGCTTTATCGCGTGCACAACACGCAGGCATTCAGACTGCAGTTATTGAACACAAGCAATATCCAAGTCGTGAAGCTTTTGATGATGTGATGCATCAACAGCTTTTGGACTGGGATGTGGATCTGGTCGTGCTTGCCGGCTTTATGCGAATTTTAAGTGAAAAATTTGTGAAAGCCTGGGAAGGAAAAATGTTGAATATTCATCCTTCCCTGCTGCCTAATTATAAAGGCATGCATACGCATCAGCGTGTACTCAATACCGGTGATGTTCTGCACGGTTGTACGGTGCATTATGTTACGGCTGAACTGGATGCAGGCCAAGCGCTTGCCCAAGGTGTTCTCAAGGTTTCTCATCATGATACGGTAGAAAGTTTGGCAACACGTGTGCATAGCCTCGAGCATGTGATCTATCCACAAGTCGTAGAATGGATTTGTAGCGGAACGATTCAACATACTAAAGATGGTGTGTTATATCGAAATGAGAAAATGCAAGCGCCTGTTCAATTCTGCAAGTTCTAAAAAAATTTAGATATAAAAAAACGCATCCTCGGATGCGTTTTTTATTTCCAATATATTCAATAATTCAAGCAGACTGTTGCTGAATCAGCTGTTTGACCAAGCCAGCTACTTGATCAGGTTGTTCCAATGGGAACATATGTCCACCATCCACCACGGTAAAAGGAATACCAAATTTCTTTTGCACTTGCTGCGGGAACTTGCGGGCCAGAAATGGACCTTTCTTAGCCACAACTAAATGCACAGGAATTTTGGGTTTTGCCTGAGGCAACCACCATAGTGACGGATTGGTTCTAAAGACTGCGACCTCATCCATTTTAGGAATAGTGAGTTCTACCCCACCCCGGATGGGATCATCCTGCAAGGCATGGTCAATATAAGCTTGGAAGCAATCTGCATCAAAATCCTGATAAAAACCTTTAGGGCGCAGCAATTCAGCGGCTTGTTCACGTGAATTCCAATGGTCACGACGGCGTTTGGACAGACCGGCCGGAGACATTTTATCCAATGCTTTTAAGCGAAAAGTTTTCGCAATATGCAAGGCAAAGGCTTCTTTGCCCATAATCATCGGCGGGTCCAGCATGATCATTTGTGAAAACAGTTCCGGACGCTGCAAAGCCGCTTGCAGAGTTAACACGGACCCCAAAGAATGCCCCAGACCAATGACAGGTCGCCCATGTGACTGGCGCACAATACTGTCAATCACTTGCTGGGTCAGGCTTTTCCAGTGGTTATCAACCGGATAACGTTTATCCGGCCCCAAAAGGGGCACATAGATAATATCGTAATCATCTTGCAATCCATCAAACAGCTTTTGATAGACTTTGGATGGCACGCCATTGGCGTGCGCGAAATGAATCAATGGTTTCATTGCAGTGTTGTACTATTTTCTGACTGAAGCTTCTGTGCAACCGAAGAAGCAATTCCATCCCCAATCGATGAACCCATACGACCCAACACGGATTCAAATGGACTATATTCAATAGTGTAATTCAACGCTTTTTCAGTTTTCAATTCACGTTTTAAAGTATTTAAACCACCGATACGATCCGCAATCCCTAATTTCACTGCCTGATCACCGGTCCAGAACAAGCCAGAGAAAATGGCAGGATCATTGGATTTCAACTTAGCCCCACGTCCCTGTTTCACTGCATTAATAAAGTGACCATGCACATTATCCAGCACACCCTGTACGTGGGCTTTTTGCGCAGGATCAACCGGCTGAGTCATAGACAGCAAAGCTTTATTTTCACCTGAAGTCATGGTGCGATCTTCAACACCTAATTTTTGCAATAGATTAGTCACACCATAATTCGGCATGATCACCCCAATTGAACCGACCAAGCTCGATGGATTGACAATAATTTCATCCGCAGCTGAAGCAATATAATAAGCACCTGAAGCACCAGTATCGCCAATCACGGCATACAATTTTTTCCCAGAATGCTGTTTTTTCAGATACTGAATTTCTTGCCAGATTTCATCGGACTGTACCGGTGAACCGCCAGGTGAGTTGATATTCAGCACCACTGCTTTACTTTGTTTATTTTCAAAGGCTTTTTTCAATGATTTGATGGTATTGCTACTGTTGACGCTCTGCTTGTCGGCTGCAATCGTACCCACAATATCCACGACTGCGATATGCGAACCCGCAGCAGCGCTAGCATCTGAAGAAACTGAACTACAGCTTTTGCCTAATGCCAAAATGACAACAAGCAGATAAGCAAAAGTCAGAAATTTAAAGAAAATTCCCCAACGGCGTGCACGGCGCTGTTCTTCTACCGAAGCTAAAACTGCTTTTTCAAGCAATTTCCATTCCGGACCAGTCGGTTGAACTGGCTGTTGCGTATTTTGTATTTGATTTTCAGGTTTTGGTGGCCAATCGGACATAAATAATCCAATAAATTGATTTATATTGAATCCATTATATACACTGAATCGGGTAATTCTGTCTAAACAAAACGTTTTCGCCTATAATAAATTTTGTTCTCTTTTTTTGTACTTAGACGAAATCAATGACGAAACAGGGCTCACGGAATTCAGCTTACGGATTACTCAAATACATTAGCCGCCAACCGCTTCCGGTTTCTCGCTGGATGGCCCGTATTCTGGCCTTTATTGTGAACAGTTTTAAAGTCACTAAAACTTCGGAAGTCATTCGTCTCAACCTTGAAATCAGTCTTTCAGAACTGTCTAATCAGGAACGTGAACAGATTAACCGTGCTGCGGTTCGCAATGAATTAATGTCATATTTCGAGTTCTTTACTATTTGGGGCTCAAGCAATCAGAAAAATCTTAAACGCGTTCATCGCGTTATTGGCGAAGATCTACTTCATGATGCCATTGCACAAAATAAAGGCCTCGTGTTAATCGTGCCGCATTTTGGTACCTGGGAAATTATGAATGCCTATATTGCCCAGTTCACTTCAATGACCATTATGTATAAACCTGTGAAAAATCAGGCTGCAGATCAATTTGTACGGGCTGCCCGTAGCCGGGAACAGGCGCATCTGGTACCGACCGATGAATCTGGCGTTCGTCAGATTTTTAAGGCCTTAAAACAAGGCGGCACTACGGTCATCCTGCCGGATCATACCCCGAATATCGGTGGTGAATATATTCCCTATTTCGGCGTGCCTTTGGCCACGAGTAATTTGAGTGCTAAACTGATTCAAAAGACCAAAGCGCGTGCCCTGTTTTTATATGCCTTGCGTAATACTGATGATGGATTCGATATCTTTATCGAAACGGTTGATGAAAAAATTTATAGTGGCAATGCCAATCAAGGCACGCAAGTCATTATCAATAGTATTGAAAATTTAATTCGTCGCCATCCGGAACATTATCACTGGAGTTATAAACGTTTTAATGCGCATCAAGACTTAGGAAATCTCTATAAACTTGAACATGAACAAGCCCTGAACAAAGTAAATGCGTTGAGAACACAAGAACTACATGAAGTTTCGCCCATATTGGAATCAGTCACTTAAAGGCTGACGATACAACCACTGCCATCCATGTCGTTCGGCAGAAAGCACCAGTTTTGAGCCTTGTTGCTGGAAGTGCACACTCCCCTGTTCTGCCGTGGTCAATAATGGAATATTAAGAGCTTTTAACCGTTGCTGCGTCAGTTGGCTCGGGTGGCCATAACGGTTAAATTTCCCAGCCGAGGCAATCGTCAATTTAGGTCGCAAAACTTCTAAAAATTGATAGGCTGAACTGTGCTGACTGCCATGATGGCCGAGTACCAGTACATCGACTTTAAGTTCCGGATAATTTTGGAGTAACTGATATTCAGTTTCCCAACCCGCATCCCCCATCAGTAAAAATTTTTGATACGGTCCGGCATTTTTAACTTGCAGATATATCACACAAGATCGGTCGTTTTTATTGAAGTTTGGCGTATTTAACTGCTGCTGCCGAGGTGCCAGAATTTTAAAGTTAATCGTCTCAGACCATTGCCATTGCTGTCCTGCATAACAAAACTGAAAGCTTGAAGAAGCAGCTGTTTCAGGCATCTGATTGGATGACACTTGTCGGATGTTTAGTTGATCTTTAATGCTGTGATATGCACCGCTATGGTCCTGATCCAGATGGGTCAAAATCAGTTGATCCAGTTCTCCAACACCTTGCACAGACAAAAATGGCATAATCACTTGCCGACCAATACTGAATTTTTCTTCATTATAATAACCGCCCATATCGATCATCATGCTCTTTTGCCCTTCCCGAATGAAGATGGCCTGTCCCTGCCCGACATCCAGAACAGACAGCTGAAATGCATGCTGATTAAGTTGAGGAATGCACAGTGGTAAACAGGCAAGTGCTGTCCAGCTTTTGGGCACTAAGCCACGCGGCAAAAAGACAATTAATAAGCCCAAAATACATAGAGCAATCATCCAGACATTCATGGCCACAGGAATCAGTTGCGGTGCAAACAGCCGATCAAGCAGATTCAAAAATGCCAGCAGTATATGAATAAAAATATCATTGAGCTGAAACAACAGACTCGAAAGTGGTTCAGAAATGAAAAATAATAAAGCCGCCAGAATATCTACGGGAACTATCAGCAGGCCAATCCACGGGATGGCTACCAGGTTGCTTAGCGGGGTAATCCAAGCCACCTGCTTAAAAAACAGCATCATTAAGGGAAACAGGGCCAGAAAAATTTTCCACTGCGACTCCACTAAAACTTTCATTGCAAAATACAGCAGTTGTAATGCTGTTTGTATTGTTTGATTCGGTTGCTGCTGAATGGTTTGATAGATTCGCAGCAAGACAAAACAGGCTCCATAAGACAGCCAGAATGCGGCCGACAAAATGCTAAAAGGATCAAAGAGCAATAATAAGGCAGCACTTAAAATCAGCAGTTTTAATGGCTGCACACTTTGCCTGAGCAGCAAGGTTAAAGTTACAATCACACAAATCAGTAAAGTGCGTAGCGCCGGAATCTCAAAACCGACAAAGGCACAATACAGTAATACACATAACAAAAAAGGCAGACTCAAAAAATACTGCCTTGGCCATTTCAGATAAATCTGCGGTGCGTACCTTGAAATCAGATATTGCAAGGTGCCACAGACGATAAAGGCAAAGATCAGGACATGCGGTCCGGAAATCGCCAGCAAATGACTCATGCCAAAACGCTGGAATTGCTGTTCCGTCGCTTGATCCAAGAGACTTTCATCACCACTTAATAGAGCCAGTAACAAGCCTTTCTGCTGTACGGGTTGTCTGGCCACAAACTCTCTTAAGGTCAGTCGCTGCTGTTCTACCCAAAGCAAAAATCGCTGATTCAAATTTTTCTGCTGACGTAGATATTTAGCATGACCTAGTGCATAGAGTTGTTGCGGTTGCAACTCTTGGATATGTTTAATCCTAAACCCGGCCATAACATTTTGCTGCAAGGCCCATTTTTCTGCATCAAAAGCACCCGGTGTCGCATAACTATGGTTAGGTCGAATCTGGCCTTGTAATAAATAATAGTGTCCCAGTTCAAGAGTCTGCTGTTTGGTTACATCATTTCCTAAACTGGATATGACAGGATCTGAAACTGGCAGAAAACCCATCCACTTAACTGTAGTGCCATCAGGGTTAAGCACATGCAGGGCTTGCTGGATATTCTGATCGCCCAGTTTATTCAGCTCTTTGATATAGACTACGATTTTTTTTTCAGAGACCTCGTGCTCTCGTTTGGATAAACGTTCAGCCAATTGCAGATTGGCATAAGCATGACCTAAAAAAACTCCCAAAAGCAGGCTTGATCCAGTGATCAACAAGCTTCGCAGCGGTGTATTCGAAATGAACTTTAATTTATGGCAACCCATATACCACAACAGCGCAACGATCAAAACTACCGTCCCGCTCAGTTGAACAGACAGGAAACTTTTCCCCATACAGGCAAGGCCTAAAATCCAGCCGATACACAGCCACTGCAACATTGAATCTTATTCTTTATTATTATTTTGCCCAATAATAAAGCCCACCGGAGTGAGCTTCAATCAAATGCGAATATTCTCGTTATTTATGGTTCAATCCAGAGACCATCCTGCATATGTAAAATCCGGTCTGCAGCATGGGCCAGCTGTTCATCATGCGTCACAATCAGCATCGCCATATTGAACTCACGTTGTAATTCGGTCAGCAGTTCAAAAATCTTTGCTGCAGTCTTGCGATCCAGATTTCCGGTCGGTTCATCGGCCATCATCAGTTTAGGTTTACCCACCACTGCACGCGCCAAGGCTACACGCTGACGTTCACCTCCGGATAATTCACCCGGCTTGTGAGTCAGACGATGGGAAAGACCAACACGCTCCAGCAAATACTCAGCCTGCTGTTTGGCTTCCTTGAATTTCATGTTGTCGCGTAACATCAGTGGCATGGCCACATTTTCCAGTGCCGTAAATTCTGGCAACAGGTGATGAAACTGATAAACAAAGCCCAAATGCTCATTCCGCACATAACCGCGTTCTGCTTCAGACAAGGTATCAAAACGGCGGCCATTCACCATGACCTGACCTGACGTCGGGCGATCCAATCCACCCAAAACATGCAATAAGGTACTTTTGCCTGAACCACTTGAACCTACAATCGAAACAAACTCACCTGCTTTCACCTGTAGCGACAAGCCGCGAATCACATCGACAGTGGCTTTACCATCGGTAAAGGACTTGTGAATATTCTGGGCATCTAAAATCAGATTACTCATAACGCAAAGCCTCTGCCGGTTGAATTTTTGCTGCACGTAAGGCGGGGTAAATCGTCGCGACAAAACTAAGGGCCAGTGACAAGCCTACAATCACCAAAACATCTTGCCAGCGCAGATACGAAGGTAAGTAGTTAATAAAATAGGCATCAAACATATTCAGTCCTAAAGTATTGTTGAGCCAGCCAATAAAGCTACTGATACTGGTTGCCGCAATAATCCCGAGGATGGCCCCTGCACAAGTTCCAATCACCCCAATCACGGTACCTTGCACCATAAAGATTTTGGTAATGGTGGCAGGTGAAGCCCCCAAAGTCCTTAAAATGGCAATGTCCGATTTTTTATCCGTCACCACCATCACCAGTGAAGACACAATATTAAATGCCGCGACTAGAACGATCAGGAATAAAAGCAGGCTGACCATGGCTTTTTCCATCTGAATCGCGCTGAACAGATTACCATGGGTATAAGTCCAGTCCGAAGCATAGAAATTCCCCGGCAAATCACGCACAATTTCCTGAGACACTTGTGGTGCCAGGAAAATATCATCCAGCTTCATACGCACACCCTGCGCACCATCCGGTAGACGCAGCAAGGTCGAGGCATCATTTAAAGCGATATAACCCATCATCGAGTCAACTTCAGCACCAATACTGAAGATTCCCACCACTTTAAAACGCTTGAAACGCGGGACGACACCAGCTGGTGATGGGGTGGCTTCTGGCAAAACCAGAGTAATATTGTCATTTAAACCCACACCCATGGCATCGGTCATTTGCTTGCCCAAAACAATACCAAATTCACCTTTTTTCAGGCTGTCGATACTGCCCTCAACCATATGGTTTTGTATAATTGAAACTTTTTTCTCATACTCGGGTTCAATCCCGCTGACCATAATGCCGGCGACCTGACCCTGTGCGGTCAGCATGCCTTGTAATTGAGTAAAAGGTGCGACTCCCTGAACATGCTCATGCCCTTCAATTTGCTTTGCAAGTTCTGGCCAATTTGTTAAAATTTGTGTTGAGGAAACAGTCGCTTGAGGTATCATTCCTAAGACACGATTCTTTAACTCTCGGTCAAAACCATTCATCACAGACAACACTGTAATGAGGACTGCCACACCGAGTGTGAGGCCGATCATTGAGACCAACGCAATAAAAGAAATGAAGTGGTTACTACGCCGTGCGCGAGTATATTTCAACCCTATATACAGCGAGATTGGTTTAAACATAACCATCTAGTCCGAGGTAATAAATTATGGAAAATGTACAGCATCCAAACGGATTCACGGAAAGACGCGTTATGTCTCGAATCGATGCTGCCTTACGAATTAATTATCAGATTATTTCCGATGATGTTGCCTTAAATGATCCTTATGACTCTAACTTTGTCTTGCCCCGCTATTTTCTACTACTTGCAGAACTAGATCAATTTGATCACGCGGTTAACTACGAATTAGAACAATTATCTGAAAAAGATCAACAAATTGCTCGAATCTTATCCTTATTCAACCAAAAATTAAACCTTATTACCGGATCTTTGTATGACGCAATTGTACAAAGCATGTTACCTGTACCGGAGCAGGTGAACTTTTCAGAAACCGGTTTTAGCTTCTTTAGTGACCGCCCGATCACGGAAGGCACCTATCTGCACGTGACTTTAAGCCACCCGGAAAATTTCTTCCATATTGCCGCAACCGCTCAGGTTGCTTATAGCCGTGAAGAAGAAAATAATAAATTCCGGACCGGTGCCTATTTTATTACCATGCATCCACAGGACCGAGTCAAACTGGGTGAATGTGTCAAAGCCGACTTTGCTTAAATCACTGACTTAGTGCTGTTGGTTTGTTGATGGCAGGCGGGCAGCATAGCTGGCTTTAATTTCTCTGGAAAAGTATAACAATAAACCCGCCAGCAAAATGCCAACACCAACAACTGCTGCACCGGATAGTTTTTCATCATTGAGAAGTACGCCAACAAATAAGGCCAGCATCGGTGTCAGCACTGTGGTCAAAGACAAGGTCGTCGCCTTGATTTTCTGCACCAGTTTAAAATAACAGAACATTGCAATCAGTGAAGCCATCACCACGGCATATCCCAGTCCGATCAGTGATTTCGCCTGTGGCATCTGGGTAGGCGCAAATTGCCAGATAAAAGGCAGCATGGCACAGGCCATGAGGGCTGAAACCGCGATCGAACCGGCCGCTTGTGCCATGGGCTGCAAAGGCGCATTGACCTTTTTCACCCAGAACATCGAAACACAGTAAATAAACACGCTGAGTAACATCAGGCCGATGCCCACCGGCTGAATATGCTGGTCTTTTCCACCCACACAAATAATCCCCAGCCCCAGCAATGCAATTGCCATGCCGCACCACTGTGAAGGATAGAGTTTGAGCTGAAAAACGAAACGGCCAATCAGGCCGGTAATAATCGGGGCCAGACCAAACATCAATGCGATAATGCCCGAACTGAGATAACCCGTGGCCAGATAGGTAAAAATCTGCGAGCCAATAAAGCTGCAAGCACCAGCCAGATAGCTGTGCATTGAGAGTGAATCAACAGGAAATCGGGTTTTAAACAGCCACAATAAGGCAAATGCAAAAGGCAAGGCCAGAAAGAAGCGTAGTGCCAGTGCCCAGAGCGGATGCAGATCGGTCACGCTCCAGACAATGGCAAGCGGTGTCGTCGCCCAGATAAACACCAATAAAATATAGGTGGCGATCATATTGGTTTGTGTGGGCATGCGAATTACTCTGAATAATGCTTAAAGCGCGGAAGTCTTGCGTTTTTGTTTTTGAATGGTTTGATCGAGTGCGCTAGAGAATTCACGTTTATCCCGCTCTGAAATGGGTGGCGGGCCACCAGTTTGCACACCGGCACCGCGCAAGCTGTCCATAAAGTCACGCAGATGCAAACGCGCTTTGACATTGGCTGTGGTATACACCTCACCGCGTGGATGAATCGCAATCCCGCCCTTTTCAATCACTTCTGCCGCCAGGGGAATATCTTGGGTCATGACAATATCATGCTCTTTCATGCGCAGAATAATCTCTTTATCTGCAGCATCCGCCCCACTCATTACCTGAATTGAATTAATTCTGACCGAAGGTGTGATACCAACCGGCTGATTGGCCACAAAAGTCACTTCCAGCTGATAGCGATCCGAGGCACGGATAATCACATCTCTCAGAATACGGGGTAATGCATCGGCATCGACCCAAAGTTTGAATGGCAACACAGGGCTTCCCATTAAGGTATTAATCCTGCTTATTCTAGCAAATTGGCAGGATCAGGTTGATGGTTAAATCACTTCATTTGTAGCAGATCTGCCCTGTGTACTTCAAAATATACATGCTCTGCCTGGCAAAAATAACTCGATCCAGAATAAAATGGACTTCACATGATTTGCATTTTAATTTTTAAATTCATTCGATTGACTTGAAAAATCGCAATGACCCTCGATTAACTATAAATAAGTCATCCAAGATCAATTGTGCATATGAAAAATCAGAATAGCCCAGAGATCATCACCATTGATGATCAGAATTTCGGTAGTCATGTCGAACACTGGACCCTGCTCACGGAAAACCCCGGTAGCGACGTTCCACAGTGGTTAGGCAAAGCACTCGATGCACCTGTGATGCCGATGGGTCTTTGTACACAAGAATGTGATATGGATGGAGATACCTGGCTGATTCAGGGGCCGAACAAAGCTGCAGTGCAGTTGAGTCAGGTGATTGCCGTCGAAAACAACAAACCTCAAGCAGTAAAAACTGCCTTCCCCTGCTTTGAAAGTCCGTATCAGGTAAAAGCCACGATTGACCGGATCATTTCCTGTAAATCCAATACTCAGGCGGTATTACGTTTGAATTTGGGTGCCAATAATATCATTTATGCTTTTGACAGCCTGTATAGCGTCAATCATGCGCATTATGAAAAAGACCAGCCTTATGTGGTGAACCTGAATGCCTGGGCCTATGAGCTTGAAGCTGTTGCCGAGCATGAACATCTGGTGGTTGATGATCCGGCTTCGATCAAGCACCACCGTGCCTTGAATGATATTCTGGCTGCCAATAATGGTGTAGCACCGGATAATTTGCAGGAACAGATTGATGCCTGGCAGCCGCAGTGCGAAGAAGATAAAGAACCTGTAACCGTAGATTTTTCTAAAATGGTGGCTTATCTATACGGCGAAACCATGGGTCAGGAAGATGAAGCCTGGTTCCAGGGCAATATTGTCGGTAAAACGACTATGCAGTTTATGGGTCAGGACTATACCCTTTATGATGTCACCCTCATTCATGATGAAGGCCAGCCTGCGACCTTGATCCGGATTGCAACGCGGAATGACCAGTACAGAGACTTCCAGATTGGCCAGTATGTTCGTGGCAACTTGTGGATTCAGGCCAATATTTATAGAAAAGCGGCCTAAGTTCAAACATATAAAGAAGATATTCATTTTGATGGGTATCTTCTTTTAATCCATCTATATTCTTATTTGTCATTTTAATTTTTGATTATTTTTTATACATATTTTCTGGCTTAATAATCTATTTGAATTCATTAAAAACCGAGTTATCCACATTTTTAAATTCAAATGAATTCATTTTAAATATTTGAAATAACCTTAAAAATCTTGTAAAAATAAGCGTTTGATTTCTCATGTAAATAATCTGTTGTCGTGCAAATCTGATATTTAAATAAAATGAAAATTTATGCTCTTTAATCAAAAATGTACTTTATTTAATCAATTTTTTATGATAAAAATACTCACAACAAATTAGTATTAACGATAAATAGATCGGACAATAAATATCTATGAAAATCGTGCAAGAAGAAACATTACAACAGGTCGAGCATCATCTTAGCTCCCGCTATAATATTGATATGATGTCCTGCCTTTTTTTCATGTTGGGGATGCTGATCTGCGGATTCATCCTGCATACTTTTATTTTCTAAAATTATTGCATTCATAAAAAAACCCAGCCTGTGCTGGGTTTTTTCGTTTCAGGAATTAACCATTGCGTTTGGCAAAGTCATCCATAAAGTTCACCAATGCTTGCACACCTTCTAAAGGTACAGCATTGTAAATACTTGCGCGCATACCACCCACTGAACGGTGACCAGCAAGATTCAATAAATGCTGTGCTTCAGCTTCCTTCAGGAACTGTTTCTCAAGATCAGCATTCGCCAAGGTAAATGGTACGTTCATGATTGAACGGTTTGCTTTTGCAATCGGATTCGCATAAAAATCGCTTTGATCGATATAACCATAAAGCAAGTTAGCTTTCTCAAGGTTCACTTTGTGCATGGCATCTACACCGCCATTTTCTAGCAACCACTCAAACACCAGACCAGACAAGTACCATGCATAAGTTGATGGTGTGTTAACCATTGAGCCATTTTTCGCTTGATCTGAATATTTCAAGATGCTTGGAATTTCAGGTTTAGCTTGATCAAGTAAATCTTCACGAATGATCACCAGCGTTAAACCAGCAGGCCCGATATTCTTTTGCGCACCCGCATAGATCAAACCAAATTTAGAGACATCTACTGGCGCAGATAAAATACTAGATGAATAATCGCAAACTAATGGCTTGTTTGTTTCAGGAATTGAAGCAAATTGCAGACCGCCAATGGTTTCATTATCGGCATAATGCACATAAGCTGCATCATCAGAAAGATTCCATTCGCTTTGTGCACTGATCGCATATTTGCCATCAATTTGGATACCTGCTTTTACAACATTGATATCGCCATAACGCTGCGCTTCTTTCAAGGCTTTTTCAGACCAGATACCGGTATCGATATAGTCTGCTTTGTTGTTTTTGCCAAGCAGGTTCAATGGAATTGCCGAGAACTGTAATGATGCCCCACCCTGCAAGAACAATACTTTGTAGTTCTCAGGAATATTCATGAGTTTACGTAAGTCTGCTTCCGCTTTTTCAGCCATGGCAACATAGTCGGCACTACGGTGGCTCATTTCCATGATCGAAAGACCTTTGCCGTGCCAGTCAAGCATTTCAGCTTGAGCTTTTTCAAGTACGGCAGTCGGTAATGCAGCAGGACCAGCACAGAAGTTGTACGCGCGCATGATTTTTCCTTTCAGAGTGAAACACAATAAAATGATGGCATTTAACCATATCTGGCAGGGTCTTGCACAAAATTATTTCAATCTATGAGTCAAGATAGAGTCAAAAAATCAATGTAGATTCACAAGATAAATTGACCAGTATTTTAGCCTGCTGTTTTTATCATCTTTGAACTAACAATTGAAAATGTTCAAGATTAAGCCGTTTTTTAATTCTGGATATTCTCTCAAAAACAGCGGATAAGTATTTGAAATACAGATGTAAAAGAAACAATACTATAACTTTACACTAGTTCTATCTGCGAACCTTTGATTTATACTAGCGGGATAACATTACCGGCTTTAAATCAGTTTAGCGACTTTATGAACTTAAAGAAAAATAAAAGACAGCTTGTCTGGAGTTTAAATCTGCTTGCATCGATGATGTATGGCAGCTTTGCTCATGCACAGAGCATCAGCTTTCAGGACGCTGAACGTCAGTTGTTGCAAAATTCTTATAGCAGCCAAGCCTATCAAAGTCTGGAACAGGCCTCAAAACTTGAAGCTGAAGCAGTGAAAGGTATAGGTCTGCCACGAGTCGACCTGAATGTTCGTGCGTATGCCTTTCATAATGAACTCGATCTGCCTTTGGGTGCATTAAAAAATAATTTAGAGCAATCCTTAACGGATGGTGTAAATAATAGAATTGATGAACTGAACTTAGGGGGTCTGGCTGACCCACTAAAAAATAGTTTAAGACAACCTATTCAAAATGGAGTTGGCTTAATTCCTGATAGTTCGCATGTCGTGCTGGATGATCAGGTGATTCGCCCAACGGTTTCAGTTATGATGCCGCTTTATACCGGTGGACTGACAAGCAGCGCCAAAGAAATCGCCAATATTCAAGTAGGTCGTAGTCAGCTCAGCAACAAACAGCAGCAAGACACGCAGCGTTTTGAACTGATTCAAAGTTATTTTAATGTACAACTCCAAAAGCAACTGCATGCAGCAGCACTATTTAACCTGAATGCCATGCAACAGCATTATCGCAATGCCTTAAAGATAGAACAGCAAGGTTTTATCAGTAAAGGCCAGCGCATGCAGTTTGAAGTGGCACGCAATAATGCCGAGCGCAGTCAGCAAAATACGCAGGCCAATTTGAATGCTGCCCTGTTCCAGCTGAATAATCTGCTTCAGGAAAGTAGCATCACCGAACTTTCGACGCCTTTATTTGTCAATAAAACCGAGCCACAGGCCTTAAATCATCTGCTGAAAACCTTTAGTCAGAACTCTGCGCTGATTCAAAAAATGCAGCTGGATACCCAATTGGCTCAAGCCAATGTCAAAGCCCAGCAAGCGGCAAAAAAACCGAATGTTTTTGCTTTTGGTGAATATAGTCTGGATCAAAATGAAAACTGGATTGTCGGGATTGCCGCACGCTATAACCTGTTTTCTGGGATCGATAAAAATAAAAATATTCAGGCTGCCGAACTCAAACGCTCTGCCACAGAACTGCTCACTGCACGCACCCAGCAGGAAATTGAAAATCTGATTTATAAATCTTATAGCGAAGCACTCAGCGCACAGCAAAGTGATGCGCTTCTGGCACAAAACTTGAAAGCCGCACAGGAAAATTTACGCATCCAAGAATTGTCCTTTAAAGAAGATATGGGCACCGCCACACAGGTCATCGATGCACAAAATATGCTGAGCGGATTACGAGCCGAAACTGCCTTGAATGCTTACAAATATGTGATGTCACTGGCCACACTATTACAAAGCCATGGCTCGATTGCAGAATTTCCGAACTACATCCAACATACCAACACTCACTATATTCGCTAATGGAGCCGAACATGAACGAAGATCAAAAGCCCAATGATCCTGTGAATGAAGCGGCTTCATCCAGCGATACAGAAAAATCGCCTGCGCAACAGGTAGAAACAAAAACTGAAATAGAAAACAACGCGACGACTTCGACCGAGCAACAACAAGCTCCTGAAATCGCTAAAAAGAAAAAATATTTATTGCTCGCCCTGATTCCAGTTCTGCTGGCAGTCATCGCATTTGGATTATGGAAAAGCTACCAACCGGCTCCGCTGGAATTGCAGGGTCGTGTAGAAGCTGAAACAGTTCAGGTAGCGACCAAAGTGCCAAGCCGTATTGAAGAAATTTATGTAGAAGAAGGTCAGCGGGTCAAAAAAGGCGATGTGCTGGTGCGCTTAAACAGCCCGGAAATTCAGGCCAAAAAACAGCAAGCCGCAGCGGCTTTACAATCTGCGCTGGCCTTACAATCGACTGCTGAACGTGGCTCGCAGGAAGAAAATATCGCCAGCCTGTATGCCAACTGGCAATCGCTGAAAGCACAGCAAAATTTAGCCAAAGTTTCTTATGAGCGTGGTGCAAATTTATTGAAGGAAGGTGTGATTTCACGCCAGCGCCGTGATGAATTGTATGCAGCCAGTCAATCAGCGGCACAAATGACAGAAGCAGCGTATCAGCAATACGCACGTGCCAAACGTGGCAGCACCTCGCAGCAAAAGAGTTCTGCCGATGCACAAGTAGATATTGCCCAGGCTGCGCTGGATGAAGCCAATGCATTAGAGGCAGAAACCCAATTAGTAGCACCTGTAAACGGAACGGTGTCTAAAACCTATGGCAAAGTCTCGGAGCTGGTAGCCACCGCAGTCCCTGTGGTCAGCCTGATTGAAGATAAAATGTGGGTGAGCCTGAATATTCGTGAAGACCAATATGCCCCATTTCAAAAAATGAGCAGTATTGAAGGTTATATTCCCGCCCTAGATAAAACCGCCACTTTTAAAATCAAACAGATCAGTGCCGAGGGTGAATTTGCCACCATTAAAACTACACGCCAAACCGGCGGTTATGATGTACGAAGTTTTAAGCTGCATCTTGTGCCCGCACCAGCGATTCCTGAACTCAAAGTCGGGATGAGCGTGCTATTTAAACTGAAAGAGACCCGATAATGTGGACGGGTATATGGCGCGAACTGCGCTATCTGCTCCGCGAAAAATGGGATCTGTGTCTGGTCACGCTGGCACCTGCACTGGTGATTATTTTATTCAGCAGCATGTTTGCCCAAGGTAAACCCGATCATCTATCGATTGCGATTATTGATCAAGATCAGAGTGCGCTGAGTCAAAGCATTTATCAGCATGTGGCACTGAATCATACTCTGAAAATTGCTACGGTGTCGGAACAAACAGCTGAGATTGAGCGCCTGCTAAATCAAAATAAAATTTGGGGTTATATCCATATTCCAAGCGGCGCCGAGCAACGTCTGGTTCGTGCTCAGGATGCTGACATCAGTATTGCCTTTAACCAAAGTTATTTCAGTATCGGAAATACCATTTCGTCTGCCATGCTGGTTAGTACCCTGCAAGCACTCGCTGAATTTAGCGGACAGCAATATCTGGGCAACCGGCTGCCCTCTCTCGAAGCACCGTCACCGCATATCAAAATATCGCCACTGTATAATCCGCAGCTGAATTATGAATTCTATCTGGAACCCTATGTCATTCCGGCAATTCTGCATTTACTACTGTGTTGTTGTGTGGCATTTTCCGTCGGTCAGGAACTGAAGCGGCAGACCTTAACAAGCTGGGTCAGCAACTCATCCATCTGGATGGCATTGCTGTCTAAGAACCTGGTCTATGTGGCTATTTTTAGTCTATGGACCTGGATCTGGATGTTCTGGCTGATTGAAATTCGCGGCTGGTTTGTTGCCGGCTCGCTCGCTCTGATTCTATCGGCACAATTTCTGCTATATAGCGCTTATGCATTTTTAAGCAGTGCAGTGGTTCTGGCAACCAAAGATTTAAGTAAATCTTTTGGCATCATTGCGGTCTATGGCGGTTCATCTTTAAGTTTTGCCGGTGTGACTTTACCTTTAAATAATGCGCCCCTATTCACCCAGTTTTGGTCCAATATTATTCCGTTCACGCCCTATGCCAAATTACAAACTGAACAATGGGTGATTGGTAGTCCATTGCATATTTCACTGCAAGCTGGATTAATGCTGCTGATCTATGCCCTAGTCTACGCTCTGCTGGCTTATCTGTTTCTTAAAAAAATCGCCAAAGGAGCAACACCATGAAATCCCTTTGGTTTTACTATCTACAAAGCTTCAAAGATATCGTCAGTCACGGCACGATCTTTACCACGCTGATTCTATCCGTCTTGTTTTACAGTTTTTTTTATCCAACCGCTTATCAGGCACAGCAGGCTGAAGCCTTACCGATTATTATTGTCGATGAAGAACAAAGTAACTTAAGCACCCGTATTATTGGTCAGGTGGCACAAAGCCCCAATGTGGAAATTCAGGCAATTACCGGCAATTTCGCCGAAGCCAAACAATGGGTGGAGTCACAAAAAGCCGATGGCATTTTACTGCTGCCGGACAATTTATCGCAAAGCTTAAGGCATGGTGAAACAGGTGGCATTGGCCTGTATTTAAGTACAGCCAACTTTTTAGTGACCAAACAAATTGGTCTGGGCTTAGCCACATCAGTTGAGCAAACTTTGGCAGACTATACTGAACGCTTTAGCAAGGTCTCGGATTTTTCACCAGCCCTTTCTGTGCATCAAATTCCTTTATTTAATCCACTGTCCGGCTATGGCAGTTATGTCTTTCCTGCGGTTGCACCCTTAATTATCCACCAAACCATTCTTTTGGGTTTGAGTATGCTGATTTTAGTATATCGGGAAAGAAAAGTAGAATTAAATACAAATGCGTTGATTGGAATGTGTTTAGCGGTCTTCACCATTGGCTGTCTGGGATGTTTCTATTTATTCGGCTTTAGCTTCTGGCTATTTGATTATCCGCGCGGTGGCAACCTGCTTGGAATGCTACTGGCTGTTGCGGTTTTTATCTACACGATAATTGGCATGACCTGTCTATTTGCCAGTTTTCTGGATCTGCCAGAACGTGCGGGTCATGTGATTGTATTCACTTCCATTCCACTGTTCTTTTTATCTGGTGCGGCCTGGCCACATGCTGCCATGCCCATCTGGATGCAAGTCGTTGGCGAAATCCTGCCCTCCACCCAAATTGTGCAGATGTTTATTCAACTCAATCAAATGGGTGTGCCTACAACACTGATCTTGCCTAAGCTGCTCTATCTTGGAATGATCGGTAGCTTGTGCTTTTTTTTGGCTTATCGACGTTTAATTTCTGGTCATCAAAGCAGATAGAACATTATAGCAATGCGTTTATTCCACTTATTTACTTGATTCGCCAAAGACCTGAATATTGAAATTACGAATCTTGTTGCTACCATTCGGCTTATCAAAACTCACATCATACTGAACCAGATTCTCCGGATAGGCAATTTCATAACTGACCTTATATTGTCCAGGCTGATTGGTTGCTTCTTCAATCTCTTTGGTCATTAAAGTCTTAGACTTGTATTCACCTTGAGGAATTGAACGTGAAAAGCGTTTCATCAGCTTTTCATTATCCTTAAACTGGGTTTGCAACTGCGGTTCTAACTGATCCAGAAATTCCTCATATTTCCCGTCACGCAAATCCTCATAAGCCAGCTGTGCCGCCTTTTCCTGTTCAGGACTCGGATTCGGAGTATTGTCCATTGAATTACAGCCACTCAATACAACCGCTGCTGCCAACAACATTAATTTGGTTTTCATCGCTTACCCTTATGGAGTCAAGGTTTATAAAAAAGGACGCCGAAGCGCCCTTTTTATCAGTAAAAAACTTATTCTTCTACTGAATTTTCACCATCTTTTTCAACTTGCTCAGTTTCAGCAACTGCATCCGTTTCAGCCACTAAAGATTCTGCACCTTCAATCGCTTCAACAAACTCATCTTCTTCAACCGCTTCGATTGAAACGACACCAACCAGCAATTCCTCATTACCTAGGCGGATCAGACGAACACCCTGTGCGTTACGACCGGTTTGCGCCACTTCAGATGCACGGGTACGAACCAGCGTACCGCCATCTGAAATCAGCATCAGTTCTTTAGACGCATCAATGGCAACAGCACCCACCAATTGACCATTACGTTCAGAGGTCTTGATCGCAATCACGCCCTTACCGCCACGTTTCTTGGTTGGGAAGTCGTCTACTGGAGTACGTTTACCATAACCGTTTTCAGATGCACACAGTACTTCGCCAGTTTCAGGTACAACAACCAGTGATACGATTCGGCTAATCAATGCTGAATCTGAACCATCTTCGTCATCAGACTCGATCTCAGTTTCGTCATTTTCTTCTAGCTGTGCAGCTGCACCAATGGTCACGCGCATACCACGTACACCTTTGGCAGAACGGCCCATTGAACGCACATCAGTCTCTGCGAAGCGAATGGCTTTACCTTCGTTCGAGAATAACATGATTTGCTGTTCGCCGTCGGTAATCGCTACACCAATGAGGGTATCGTCGCCATTCAGCTCAATCGCACGTAAACCGTTTGAACGAACATTCGAGAACTGTTCAAGCTCTACACGTTTAATCGTACCGTATTCAGTCGCCATAAACACATAGAAGTTTTTACGTACCGCTTCAGCCTGCTGAGCAAAGCCATTGATGATGTCATCATCAAGATCTGTTGCAGAAAGCTCCAAGCCCAACTGTTTCAATTGAATACGCAATGCATCAGAAATATCATCCGCACCATCTTCAGATTCTGTCAGCGCTGCTTCAAGCTCGGCAAAATGAGCATTGATCACTTCATTGCTTTGCAACTGCGCTGCATTGGCTTTTACAAATGCCTTGAAGTCAGCCAGACGTTCTTTGAATTTCTTCGGCGCATCAATCACAGGCAAGATTGCGGTAATGGTCTCGTTTTCATCCAGTGGCAGCAAGTTCACCATTGGGCGACCTTTGGCACCACGTGAGGCTTGCGGCACTTCATAGACTTTCAGACGGTAGACCTTACCAACGTTGGTAAAGCAAAGTACCGTCGCATGACTTGACGTCACAATCAGATGTTGAATGTAATCATCTTCTTTCATGCTGGTCGCAGACTTACCACGGCCACCACGACGCTGTGCAGCGTAGTCAGACAATGGTTGAGTTTTCGCATAACCTGATTTCGATACCGTCAGAACCATTTGCTCTTCAGGAATCAGATCTTCACGAGAGAAATCGATACGTGACTCGACAATCGATGTTTTACGTGCATCGCCATACTGCTGAAGAATTAATGCCAATTCTTCACGAATCACGTTCATCAACAGATTAAAGTCATTCAAAATTGCAGTCAGTTCAGCGATTTGTGACAGGATTTCACTATATTCAGCATGTAACTTGTCTTGTTCCAGACCGGTTAAACGATGCAAGCGAAGTTCCATAATCGCATTCACCTGAGTTGGTGACAGACGATAAATCTCGCCATCCAAACCAAACGGGCGACTTGGATCTTCACCTTCAATCTCATCTGGGCGTACAGAAACTGAACCGGCTTTTTCTAGCAAGGCCAAAACACCGCCACCAGCCCACTCACCTGCCTGCAAACGCTCACGTGCTTCAGCTGGATTCGCAGAACTCTTGATGGTTTCGATGATGGCATCAATATTCGCCAGGGCAACGGTTAAACCTTCCAAGATATGACCACGTTCACGCGCTTTGCGTAATTCGAACATGGTACGACGCGTGACCACTTCCTGACGGTGACGGATAAACGCGGCAATGATGTCTTTCAGGTTCATCAATTTTGGTTGGCCATTGTCCAGACAAACCATGTTGATACTGAAAGAATTTTCAAGTTGCGTGTTCTGGAACAGGTTGTTCACGATCACTTCAGCGTTTTCACCGCGCTTCAGGTCAATCGCGATACGCATACCGTCTTTGTCAGACTCGTCACGAAGCTCTGAAATGCCTTCGAGTTTTTTCTCTTTGACCAGTTCAGCAATACGCTCAATGGTTTTTGCTTTATTGACCTGATATGGAATTTCAGTAAATACGATGGTGGTACGGCCATTTTTCGGATCTTCTTCGAAATGGTACTTACCACGGATATGCAAACGACCCTTACCGGTACGGTAAGCATCGACAATGCCTGATTTACCGTAAATAATACCGCCTGTCGGGAAATCCGGACCAGAAATATGTTCCATCAATCCTTCAATGCTGATTTGAGGATCATTGGCATAGGCCAGACACGCATTCACAACTTCAGTCATGTTATGCGGCGCCATATTGGTCGCCATACCGACTGCAATACCAGTGACACCATTAATCAACAAGTTCGGAACACGGGTTGGCATGACTTGAGGAATACGCTCAGAGCCATCGTAGTTGTCTTCCCACTCGACGGTATCTTTTTCAAGATCCGCTAACAGTTCGTGGGTCAGTTTACGCATACGCACTTCGGTATAACGCATGGCTGCTGCGCTATCGCCATCGACCGAACCGAAGTTACCTTGACCATCAACCAATTGGTAACGCAAGCTGAAATCTTGCGCCATACGTACAATGGTTTCGTATACGGCAAAATCACCATGCGGGTGATATTTACCGATGACGTCACCTACTACACGTGCAGACTTTTTATAAGCTTTGTTATAGTCATTGCCTAATTCGTGCATTGCGAAAAGCACACGACGATGAACAGGTTTTAAACCATCTCGTACATCGGGCAATGCACGTGACACAATCACGCTCATCGCATAATCGAGATATGAGCTTTTAAGTTCATCCTCAATGGCAATCGGTCTAATTTCCGATACGCTCATGCATACTCCTTATTCTACAAGCCAATTTTGGCTTGTATTTATATGTCGTAAAACTAGCAAAATCATTAACTCAAACGACTGAGTTAAAAACTAAAATACAGCCCTAAATTATAGCATAAACACTTGTATTTTTGTGTCGAAATATTCAGCTTAACCTTGTTAATTATCTTCATTTTAGTGATCATTTTCTTGTTATTTGAAAACCGAAAATTAGCGCATCCAGACAGGATTTTTCAATACCTCAAATTTTGAGAAATACAGTACTACAAAAACAAAATGCGCCAATCAACTGGCGCATCTTCATCGTTTTTTCTATATTTTTATTGTGCCTGGTTCAGTACTTTACGATAGCTCAGCACAGCCACAATCAATAAAACTGGCAATAACATTTCTACCCCTTCCTCAATGGTCATAATCATGATTTGAGTATGTGGCACCAACTGGATGCCGAATTCTTCTTTCAGGGTTGAAGTCGTGCGATCGAGCACTTTGCTCAGTCCGCCACAGGCAATGGTGAGAAAGATAAAAAAATGTGCAATATTCAAAGAATTCTTCATGCTTCGTATGGTTTGAACCAGCTTTTTCGCCAGTACCAGAAAGACAAAAATAATGCCGAGCAATAAAATAAATCCGAGCAGCTTATCCATGAGCGGAATTTCAGCACTGCGATAGAAATTAGTTTTGATAAAACTCATTTCAAACACCTGCTTATGGAAATCCATTTCCCGTAATCCCAACAATGTCGCTGCTATAGCCGTAAACACTCGGGTATTAGGTTTGATTTCAACATTAAGCAAACACAGCACTGCCAGCAAGTACCATAACCATGGACTCATGACTTCAAAAGCGCCTGATTCACTAAATAAATACTGAGTTACCGAAGCTGGTGCATTCAGGGCAGTATGAATACAAATACCCAGATAAAGCGCAATCAGCAAAAAACTAATAAACAGGATATGGGCGGCTTTGGAAAAGGACATGATTAAAAACAGGAGAAAAACCAAACCGGAATTTTATCACTTTTCACGCAAATGAAATACTCTAGTTTCGACTGCCGAGTATTTTTAAAATTTTTGCATAAAAAAACGCCCTTGGACAAAACAGGAAAGCATTGCTTTCACTGCCTGCACAAGAGCGTTTTTTGAATCCGATTCAAGAATTAGATTTTAGAAACCAATTCAGGAATAACAGTGTTCAAATCACCGACTAACCAGTAGTCAGCGACTGCATTGATTGGCGCTTCTTCGTCTTTGTTGATCGCAACGATCACTTTAGACTCTTTCATACCCGCCAAATGCTGAATCGCACCAGAGATACCGACTGCGATGTACAGATCAGGCGCAACGATTTTACCAGTTTGACCCACTTGCATATCGTTTGGTACGAAGCCAGCATCTACCGCAGCACGTGATGCACCTTGAGCAGCACCAAGCTTGTCAGCCAATGGATCAAGGATCTTGTGATAGTTCTCACCAGAACCAACACCACGACCACCAGAAACTACAATACGCGCAGCTGTCAGTTCAGGTCGTTCAGATTTTACGATTTCTTCGTTGATAAACTTAGAAATACCGGCATCACCAGTAGACGCAGCAGCTTCAACAGCAGCAGAACCACCCTCAGCAGCTACAGCATCAAATGCTGTACCACGAACAGTCGCCAATACGATGCTTTCGCCTGATTCTACAGTCGCAATTGCGTTACCTGCATAGATCGGACGTTTGAAAGTCTTAGGACCATCTACCGCAATGATGTCAGTGATCATGCTTACGTCAAGAAGCGCAGCTGCACGTGGCAAAATGTTTTTACCAGTTGTTGTAGAAGCAGCAAGGATATGTGTATAGCCTTTACCTAATTCAGCAACAAGTTTAGCCACATTTTCAGCCAATTGGTTTGCATAAGCAGCGTCATCAGCAAGTAATACTTTGCTTACACCCGCAACTTTAGCCGCTTGGTCAGCAACTGCCTGAGCGCCAGAACCAGCAACCAATACAGTGATATCACCACCGATTTTTTGCGCTGCAGCAACAACGTTTAAAGTAGCAGCATTTAATGCTTTGTTGTCGTGCTCAGCGATAACTAAAATACTCATGATTTTTATCCTTCTGTATTAGATCACTTTCGCTTCGTTTTTCAATTTTTCTACAAGCTCGTCTACAGACTTCACTTGTACGCCAGCTTTACGCTCTGCAGGTGATTCAACTTTCACTGTTTTCAGTTTAGTTGCAGGGTTTACACCGAAATCTGCAGGTGACTTGGTATCCAGCGGTTTTTTACGCGCTTTCATGATGTTTGGAAGTGCCGCATAACGAGGCTCGTTCAAACGCAAGTCCGTGGTAATGATTGCTGGAAGTTTCAGCTCAACAGTTTGTAAACCGCCGTCTACTTCACGTGTTACTTGTACTTTATCGCCATCTACTTTTACTTCAGAAGCGAATGTACCTTGACCTGCACCCATTAGAGCGCCAAGCATCTGACCAACCTGATTCGAGTCATCATCAATTGCTTGCTTACCCAGAAGGATCAATTGTGGTTGTTCAGCGTCAACAACGCCTTTCAGAATTTTAGCGATTTCCAGCGCACCCAGTTGGCTGTCATCAGCTTCAACCAGAATACCGCGGTCAGCACCAAGCGCCATTGCAGAACGAATCTGTTCTTGGGCTTCTTTAGGACCAATAGAAACAACAATGATTTCTGAAACAGTTCCTTTTTCTTTTAAACGAACCGCTTCTTCCACTGCAATTTCACAGAATGGATTAATTGACATTTTAACGTTAGTTAAGTCAACACCACTGTTGTCCGGTTTAACACGAACTTTAACGTTGGCATCAACCACACGTTTTACAGCAACAAGAGCCTTCATGTAATCCTCGGCTGTTTTAGCAAATGTAAATGTTGAGAAAAGTTAGTGTAACTCTTCACTTAAATTTTTTTAGGTGCCCTATCTTGCAATGTGTACGGCATTTCGGTCAAGTCACAATTCAACAAAGAGGTGTAAAAATGCGTAATTTTCCCTGAACGATGCGTTCACAATTAATTGTTATCGTTTTATTACAATGAAATGTATCAATATTTACTTAAAATTTACCCATTGATTTATATTATTTTTTTATCTGATTAATCACATCAGAAGTTTTGATTGATCACATTTAATTTAAATTGATTTAAAGCAGCTTGAAGCAAAACAGCCGGAATATACGTATGTCAGCTTTTGTCATTTTGGACAGAACTCTTTTTGAGAGCGAATTAAACCTAATATAAAGACAAATTGACCAAATAATAAACCAGCGCATTGAATTCTACGCCGACAAAGTGAATATTTAATTTCAAATCTTCGCAATTATAAAAAAAGCATACTGCGAACAGTATGCTTCTTTGCAACCAGATTAATTGATGATGAGCCAGCTTGCAGCAAGTGCCAGTAAACCACCAGAAGTTCCATCCACCCATTTTTGTTTACGTTCATCCATTTGGGTTTTTTGGCTGATTTTACTGAACAAAATACTTAAGCTACAATACACTACAAAAATCAGACTGATAAAAATAAAGGACAGGATCAAACCTTGGCTGACAGTATTGGCGGATTTATCAATAAACTGCGGCAAAATCGCAAAATAAATCAACATGCCTTTTGGATTTAACAGCGCAGTAAAAAAACCTTTTTTAATCGGATTGGCTGAGGTCTTTTTCTCAATGTTCAGCGCTTTTTTACTGAATACCGATTTGAGCAAATTAAAGGCCAAATACAACAGATACGCAATCCCAAGCCAGCGAATTGTTTCAAACAGCACCGGAAAAGAGATAATAATAGCCGCAATTCCGAGTGCCACCAGAATAGAATGCACCAGATAACCGCAACACACCCCTAAGGTTGCCATCATGCCTGCTTTTGCATCTTTACCCATCACTTGAGACAGGATAAATAACATATCGGGTCCAGGCGTAAAAATCAGGGGAAGCACGGTCAGTGCAAAGAGTACAAATACAGACATTTCCTTTTCCTTTCAAACTCCAGAAAGTGAAACAAGTATCTGCGATTTTTTACAAAATTGGCTTTCAATTTATTTTATAATAAGTATTATTTTTCGAATATTATTCTAATTTATGAAAATATCCACCAAGTCTGTGCGGGTAAAACTTGATCGAATTGATAAAAATATCATTCGACATTTACAGTCCAATGGCCGTATTCAGAATAATGATCTGGCACGTGAAATCGGACTTTCACCTTCATCCTGTTTACGCCGGGTAAAATTACTGGAAGATGCAGGCGTGATTCAGAATTACACGACTATTGTCGACCAACAAAAAATTGGTTTTCAGCTGATTTTATTTTCACGCATCTGGTTAGTCGGTCAGGATGCCGAAACCATTGATACCTTTATTGAGGCGATGAAAGAATTGCCGCAAGTGATGGAGTGCTACATTATTTTGGGAGAGAGCGATGCCATGTTGAAAGTTGTGGTGCCTGATCTGGAAAGTTACCGTAAATTTCAGTCCACCCATCTGACCAAAAAAAATGGTATTACCAGTGTCAAAACAGATTTACCCAGCCAGATTATTAAACAGAGTTTCCAGCTGCCTTTAGAAGATTTATAGGCAAACTGATTTTAGACAACGACGCTATGTTCTTAATTTAAGATTTGCATAATCGTATGCTTGCTTAAACCATAACATGTGCTGCAAGCGCATAGATTGAAAGTTCTACTATAAGAAAAGGTTGCCTATAGAAGACAACCTTTTCCTCTTGAGCAAAGCCAAATCACAGGACTGAATCTTATTTTTATGTTATGTGGATGCTTCAGAATTTACTCAGTTTCTTGTGCTAAAAAATCACGATGTACATGGCTTAAATCTACCAGCTCATAGTCTGCCAATTCAAAAATTTGCCAAATTGCAATCGCATCTTCTTTTAAATCGACTGCCTGGGTCGCACGATTCGACAATTGCCATTGCAAATCAGAAATCCATAAATAGTATTGCCTAGTCGCCGCATTAAAGGCCTGAACTTTTCCATCGGCATTAATCCCTTGAATGATGGCGCCTTCAGGTAAGGTCGCTTCAAGATTGGGTAAGCTAATGTCCACAAAATGCTTGATTTGTCGCAAACCATAACCTGCAAACATTTCTTTTTGAGCTTCACTTAACTGTGCATATTTTTGCTCTATATCTGCAATTACCAGTGTGTCCATGTCACCTCCCATCGGTCAAATGCTGAGACGCTGCTCAGCAATATTTCATTTTAAATATTAAATAGTATTTATTGTTATACCTGAAATGGCGCATTTAACGAATAAGACAATAGTGAAATGCTTACCCGAACGCCAATGTTCAGTTCAATTCCATTTTAAGGTTTATATATGAAAGTTTTGTGCCAAAAATACAATTTTCATGATTTTTATTCTTTAAAACTGGGCACATGATCAATCTTCTTTATGCTGCGCACGCGGATGGGCCTGATCATAAATCTGGGCCAGATGGTCAAAATCAACATGGGTATAAATTTGCGTGGTGGTTAAATTACTGTGTCCCAGCATTTCCTGCACGGCTCGTAAGTCCCGGCTATTCGATAACATGTGACTCGCAAAACAATGTCTTAACAAATGCGGATGTAAATCTACATTCACGCCTGCGCGCTGCGCCTGAAACTTGACCCGATTTTCAATTTGTCGTGCACCGAGCGGATTGCCTTTCTGGGTAATAAATACATTCGCCTCCGGTACAAAATCGCCATTCCATAAGGGATAGACTTGCAACCAAGCCATCACGCTATCTTTGGCCTTGGAACCGAAAGGCACTATCCGGGTTTTATTGCCTTTACCAGTAATGCGTAATAACTGCCGGTTGAAATCAATATCTTTAATTCTCAGGCTTTGCAGTTCTGCCAGACGCAGCCCACTGGAATAAAGCAATTCTAACATCGCTTTGTCCCGGAGCCACATTTGCTGTTGTATTTCATTTTCAGGCGCAGGCTGATCAATAATTTGGTTGATGGTTTCAATATCCACCATGCCCGGCAAAGGACGCGATTGACGTTTTAACTGAAAATCATCCGCAGGATTAAAAACCATATGCTGTGCCTGCTCAGCCCATTTCATAAACTGGCGAATGGCCGAGAGCATACGTTGCAGACTGCTGGGACTCAGCTGATACTGTTCGACTTTTTCAGCCAGAAACTGGCGTAAATCGGTGGCTTCTACATCGTTTAAATTGAGCTGTTCACGCTGGCAAAACTCTAAAAAATCCGAAACATCACGCTCATAGGCCTGCAAGGTATGTTTGGACTGGTTCTGGATTTCCCGTTCTTTCAGCCACATGTTAAGCAAGAGTTGAGGTGGGACAATCACTGCTTGCTCCATTTAGAGTTGCTCCAAATAATCTTGAATCAGCATTGCAACCTGATTTGCATGAGAATTGGCAAAGAAATGATCTCCACCTTGGATAATATGCAATTTTGCATTTTTAAAAATTCCTGCCAAGTATTGTCCAAGCTGAACAGTACTTAAAGGATCATGATCGCCCCAGATCAGTAAGATCGGAATGTCAAGACTTTCAAGCTGAATGCGGCTAAATTCAGTTTGGTCTTGTACAAACCAGTCCGGTGCTGTTTTAAAATGTTCATGATAATCTGTTCGCCAATCTGCACAATGAAATGATTGCAAATTCAAGCCACCAGATGTCGCCAACAATACCAGCCCTTTGACTTTCTGCGGATGATTGAGTGCCAACCCAACGGCCAAGACACCGCCCATAGACTGGGCAATCAGAATGGAATCATCCTCAATTTTTTCTTTCACGAATTCTTGCAGATCATACAGGTTTTGAATGGCCAAATTTGGTGCTACGCCATCAAAGCCCGGATAGGCAATGACTTGCTGATCTGTATATTCGGTTAATGCTGCTCTTAATGGCTGCCAAAAGTGCTGGCTTCCTGAAGCACCCGGCAGGAACACAAGCTTAGTCATCTCGTTCAAATTCTACGGTTTTTCCCATCCTAGCATAAAAAAAGCACCATCGATCAGACAGTGCTTTTTTCTCAAGCGGAACCAAGCTTAACCCTGGAAATAACGTAAATCCAGACGTCCTTCATACACGGTCGCCGTTGGTCCGGTC
Source organism: Acinetobacter sp. YH12226 (assembly GCF_013417805.1). Taxonomy (GTDB): domain Bacteria; phylum Pseudomonadota; class Gammaproteobacteria; order Pseudomonadales; family Moraxellaceae; genus Acinetobacter. Next base: position 156,151 of record NZ_VPDG01000001.1, read on the forward strand.
ATCCAGACCACATCACCTTCTTTCCATTCAATTTGCAGCTTGCCGCCTGCCAGTTCAACTTCCACTTTGCTCGACAGCAGACCACGACGCATACCTGAAATTGCGGCAGCACAGGCACCTGTACCACAAGCTAAGGTCTCGCCTACACCACGCTCGTACACACGTAAACGTGCATGTTTTTCATCAATGATCTGCATAAAGCCAGCATTGACTCGTGCCGGGAAGCGCGCATGTGATTCAACTTGTGGACCAATACGTGCGACATCGGCAGCAATCACATCCGGTACGATTGTCACCGCATGTGGATTCCCCATATTGACCACATCAATGGTCAGCTTTTCACCGCCAGCAAGATCGATGTCATACAGGCTCTCCGGCGCATCAGCTACAAATGGAATTTCCTGAGGCAAAAATTTTGGATAACCCATATTGACCCGTACCCAACCATTCGCACCCAATTCCGGCTCTACAATACCAGATTTGGTTTGTACCTTGATTTTGGTTTTGGTCGTGAGCTGACGATCATGTACAAATTTGGCAAAACAGCGCACGCCATTGCCACATTGTTCCACTTCTGAACCATCGGCATTAAAAATCCGATATTTAAAGTCTGCACTTGGGACATCGGGTGGCTCAACCACCAAGAGTTGATCAAAACCAATGCCAAAGTTACGATTGGCCAAACGCTGAATGGTCAAAGTGTCTAAATAAGCACGCTGGCTGATCAGATCAACCACCATAAAGTCATTGCCCAGACCATGCATCTTGGTAAATTCTAATAACATCCTGATTTATCCTTAAGGCAATAAACGCTCACGTTCCCAAAGTGATTCAATCGTCTCACGTTCACGAATCAAATGTGCCTGATCAGCATCGACCATTACCTCAGCAGCACGGCCACGGCTGTTGTAATTTGAACTCATCACAAAACCATACGCACCTGCACCGAGTACTGCCAGCACATCATTTTCCTTGATCGCAAGCTCACGCTCTTTACCCAGGAAATCACCAGTTTCACAAATTGCGCCCACGACATCCCATTCTTTCGTTTCGACATCGGTACGAGGTGTAACAGATTGAATGTCCATCCATGCTTCATATAAAGCAGGACGAATCAGGTCATTCATCGCAGCATCAATAATCGCGAAATTACGGTGATTGGTCGGTTTTAATAGATCCACTTTAGTCAGCAGCACACCTGCATTAGCAGAAATACTACGTCCCGGTTCCATATACACTTTCAAGCCCAACTTTTCTAAAGCCGGACGTAGCGCATTGGCATATTCTTCAACTGACGGCGGGGTTTCATCTTTATACGTCACACCCAGACCACCACCGATATCGATGTGTTTGAGGTGAATGCCCAGCTCTTTTAACTGGTCGATCATGACAATGACACGATCCAGTGCATCCACAAATGGCTGGGTTTCAGTCAGCTGTGAACCAATATGGCAGTCAATCCCGACCACATCCAGATTTGGCAATGACGCCGCATATTGATAGGTTTCAAACACGCTATCAGACGGAATACCGAATTTATTTTCTTTTAAGCCAGTTGAAATATAAGGATGGGTTTTGGCATCGACATCCGGATTTACACGCAATGAAATCGGCGCTTTGACATTTAATTCAGCTGCAACTTTCTGGATACGATCCAGCTCGGCATAAGATTCTACGTTAAAGCAGGCAATCCCGACTTCTAGCGCTTTTTTGATATCCGCTTCAGATTTACCCAGACCGGAAAATACGATTTTCGAAGGCTCACCACCGGCTTTCAGCACACGGGCCAATTCACCACCGGTCACAATATCAAAACCGGCACCCTGTTTGGCCAATACATTCAATACCGCAAGATTAGAGTTGGACTTTACCGCAAAACAGATTTGATGATCGATGAAGTTAAAAGCACGGTCCATATCTAAAAAATGCTTTTCCAAAGTGGCTTTAGAATAAACATAGAGTGGTGTGCCGAATTGCTCCGCGAGCTGTTGTAATGAACATTGCTCAGCGTGCAATACCCCATTAATGCGGGTGAAACTCATGAAGGTATCCTTTCTGTGAAAGCGTTATGGTGTGGTTTTAACGTCTGAATCGGTAGGTGCAGCAAACTGTTGTTGCACAGGTGCCTCGCGTTCTTCATCGGACGCTTTAGGCTCAGTTTCAGTATTTTTGTATAACAGATACTTGGCACGCTTGTCGTAATTTGGATCATTCGGCAAGTGCAAAGCACCTGACTGTCCACAACTTGCAAGAGCAAGACCCGTCGCTAAGATACTGATGTAGCAAATGACTTGGCGCATCTGACCACCTAATGTAATAGTTTCGATGAAGTATAACGCGATCATTCGGCATGACCCAAGCGTTAAACGCTAGAGAGTATCTTTAGACAAAAAAAAACGCCAGCAGATCGCTGACGTTTTTATTGATAAGGTTTATTTATGTTTCTGTTTATAGAAAACAAAATAGCCAATGATTAACAGGATAAACCAGATCGGACTGATCATCAGTGCCTGGCGGGTATCCTCTTCCAGCGCCAAGACCACGATCATGCTTAGGAAGAAAATAATCACGACCCAACAAGTCACTACACCACCTGGCAGCTTAAAGGTCGATTTAGCATGCAACTCTGGACGTGTTTCGTAATACACAATATAGCTCCAGATAATGATGATCCAGACACAAATAAACAGAATCGTGGATAAAGTCGTGGCCAAGGTAAAGGCCCGAACGGTATCCGGAACAAAATACTGAAGTGCTGCACCCAGCAACAAACACACCGCCGAGAAATACAAGGCATTGGCAGGCACTGCGCGACGGTTCAGACGACCAAAAGCCATCGGTGCCTGCTCTTCACGCGACAGGCCAAACAGCATACGGCTGGTCGAGAATACGCCACTGTTCATCGATGACATCACCGAGGACAATACCACCAGGTTCATGATGATCGCAGCCGCTGCAATGCCAGCCTGACTGAACAGGTTCACAAACGGTGATACATTCGGATCAATCTGGTTCCACGGTGTCACTGACATCACAATGAGCAGTGCCAATACATAGAAAATAATGATACGGATCGGAATAGAGTTCACCGCTTTTGGTAGGTTCTTTTCCGGATCTTTGGTTTCAGCCGCGGTAGTACCCACCAGCTCTACCCCGACAAAGGCAAAGATTGCAATCTGGAAACCGGCCAGGAAGCCCATGGCACCCGTCGGGAACAAACCGCCATGCTCCCAGATATGACTAAAGGATGCGACCGTACCGACATCATTGGTAAAGCCGGTAAATACCATCCACAGACCAACGGCAATCAGCACCACAATAGCGATAATTTTGACCAGGGCAAACCAGAATTCCATTTCTCCAAACAGTTTTACCGTGACCAGATTCAGCCCCATGATAAACACAATCGCGGCAACACTGATCATTACGCCTTCTTCAGGGCTAAAGGGCAAGCCATTATTGAAGAATTGCAGATAGTAAATAATGGCTGACAGATCCGCGATCCCGATGGTAATCCAGCACAACCAGTAGGTCCAGCCAACAAAGTATCCGGCCCAAGGCCCGATCAAATCCGTGGCAAAATCAATAAAAGATTTATATTGCAAGTTGGAGAGTAACAGTTCACCCAATGCACGCATCACCAGAAAGACCATAAAACCGATGATCATATAGATCACCAGAATCGAAGGACCTGCGAGACTGATGGTTTTACCCGACCCCATAAACAGGCCAGTTCCGATGGCGCCCCCAATGGCAATTAACTGTAGGTGCCGATTGGACAAACTCCGCTTTAATTCACCGTGCTCTGCCGACGAATTGTTATATTTTTCTGACATTATTAATTACAACTTTGAGTTTTACTCGCGACAAATTAACGTAAAAAATGCTGAATACAAAAATAAAATTTGCATCATTTGTATTTCCTTATTAATTGAAGAAGTTAATTTATTTTTCTTATATCGCTCTACAGTTACATTTCTGCTTTATTTTTGACCTGCGATATTCCAGTAATTTCTTGTCAAATTTTTAAAACTGTGTAAAAAATAGAACACTATTCAGCCAATTTATGCATTCAGGATGAATGCATCTGGCATAGCAATTGCTTTTTAATCAATACCTCGAACTACACAGACATGGATCAATAAGAAGAATTTTATGCAAAATTTACAAAGTTTAATGGAAACTTTAAGCGGCTGGGTGTGGGGCCCTTATATGCTGGTACTGATTGTTGGTACCGGGATCTTCCTCACCTTCCGTTTATTGTTCTGGCAGTTCCGCATGTTGCCCCTAGCCTTCAAACAGGTCTTTGGCAAGCATCCTGACCACTCAGGGGACATTTCCCAATTCGCTTCACTCATGACCGCACTCTCTGCCACGATTGGTACCGGTAACATTGCCGGCGTAGCCACTGCATGTGTCCTCGGGGGTCCGGGCGCCGTGTTCTGGATGTGGATGACCGCCCTGTTTGGTATGGCCACCAAATATGGCGAAGGTGTTCTGGCAGTCAAATACCGAGTCAAAAATGAAAATGGTGAAATGTCGGGTGGTCCGATGTACTACATCGAGCGTGGTCTGAAATGGAAATGGCTGGCACTGATTTTTGCCTTGTTCGGGACACTGGCTTCTTTTGGAATCGGCAGTTCAGTACAGTCGAATACTGTAGCACTGGCGGTTGAAAACAGCTTGGGCATCGAAACCTGGATGACGGGGATCATTATCACTGCCTTTTCAGCACTGGTGATTTTGGGCGGGATTAAATCGATTTCCAAAGCTTCTTCTGTGATCGTGCCGATTATGGCGGTGGGTTATGTGGCTGGCGGTCTGATTATTATTTTTAATAATCTGGAACTGGTCGTGCCGGCACTAAAAATGATCTTCACCTATGCATTTACCGGTGAAGCTGCAGTGGGCGGTGCGATTGGTGCGGCGATTCGTTATGGTGTGGCACGTGGTGTATTCTCCAACGAAGCCGGCATGGGTTCTGCGCCGATTGCTGCCGCAGCGGCAAAAACCGATCATCCGGCCCGTCAAGGTTTGGTATCCATGACCGGTACCTTTATTGATACGATTATTGTCTGTTCAATTACCGGTATTGTCCTGGTGATGGGTTATATCATGGCCGGTAATTCATTCGGAGATCAAACCGGTGCGGTACTGACTATCGGCGTGTTCGACAAACTGCTGCCGGGTGTCGGTGGTTGGGTGGTCACTTTCGGTATTATTTTCTTCGCCTATTCCACCATTTTAGGCTGGAGCTACTACGGAGAAAAATGTGCCACCTATTTACTCGGTGAAAAATTCGTACTGCCTTACCGTATCATTTACATTGCTACAGTTTTCATTGGCTGTGTGGCCACACTGGATCTGGTCTGGCTATTTGCCGACACCTTCAACGGCCTGATGGCGGTTCCAAACCTGATTGGCTTATTACTTCTGTCTGGTGTTATTGCCAAAGAGTCGAAAGACTTCATTGCAAGACGTAAATCTGGTGAACTTTATTAATTGATAAGTTGTGTAAATATTCAATTCACATATAAAAAAGCCACGTAAATCGTGGCTTTTTTATACTTCAGTTTTCCCATTTTTCATTATGAAATTTTAGCAACGTAAACCACTACAAGCCAGCTTGTCCCACTCAGATTCAAGTTCCAGTGCCAGTCCTAAAGATAAAACAAAAAACTGAATGCCTTCAATTTTCATATTGCCCTGTTCATCTTCCAGATACTCACTCAGTTTTTGATAGGTTTTATGATGCAGATCAAAAGGTACATCCAGATAAAGCCCACCCAGGTAGATTTCACTATGGACGGTTTGATCCACACCTAAACACGGCATATACACAATCCCCTGTTGCTCTAGCCAGCCGATTAACATTTGGCGAACCGAGTTTGCATCCCGATCTGGATGTACATAATGATCAAAATGCACAAATAACACATCACGGTTTTTTTCACGTGCGATCGCATCAATATGTTTCAGCAATTGTGACAAGATCTGTTCCATTCCAGCATAACAAGACGGGCATTATAGACGGCGTTACCGCACAGTATTCAAATCAGCATAAATAAAAGCGACAAACCTTGTCGTAAAAACCATGATTTTTCAGGTGAAAGGCTTGGTTTTCGATAGCATTCACCGCTATGCTGTCACTCAATTTCAATCGCTTCATCTTCAAATATGGCTAAAGCAAAAAGTGTGTATCGTTGTGAACAATGTGGTGCCGATCATCCAAAATGGTCGGGGCAGTGTTCTGAATGCGGGGAATGGAATAGCCTGGTTGAGGTGACCATTGCACCGGCAGTGACGCATCGCGCCCAGCCAAAAATCAGTGGTGGATATGCAGGCCAGGCGTCCAGCATCACGACTTTAAATCAGGTCTCAGTCTCTCATGAAACCCGTCTACCAACGGGTATCAGCGAATTTGACCGGGTCTTGGGTGGCGGACTGGTAACCGGGTCGGTGGTCCTGATCGGCGGTGATCCCGGGATTGGTAAATCTACCATCTTGCTACAAACAGCCACACACATGGCATCTGCCAAAAATCCGGCCCTGTATGTGACCGGTGAGGAATCCTTGTCTCAGGTGGCTTTACGTGCCCAGCGTCTGGATCTGCCGACCGACCAGCTCAAAGTCATGGCAGAAACCTGCGTCGAACGTATTTGTGAAGTACTGGCCCAGCAACGTCCTGCGGTGGCAATCCTGGACTCGATCCAAACCCTGTACACCGAAACCCTGCAATCTGCACCAGGTGGTGTCTCACAAATTCGTGAATCAGCGGCCTTGTTGACCCGTTTTGCCAAAAATAGTGGCACGTCTTTGTTTCTGGTCGGTCATGTAACCAAAGAAGGCGCACTGGCCGGCCCACGTGTACTGGAACATATGGTGGACTGTGTGCTGTATTTTGAAGGCCAGTCGGATTCACGTTACCGGATGATCCGAGCGGTCAAAAACCGTTTTGGTGCGGTCAATGAGCTCGGTGTGTTCGGCATGACCGATAAAGGTCTGCGCGAAGTTTCCAATCCTTCAGCCATCTTTTTAAGCCGTTATGATGAAGCGATTCCCGGTTCGATTGTAATGATCAGCCGCGAAGGTACGCGCCCGCTACTGGTTGAGGTTCAGGCACTGGTCGATGATGCACATGGCCAACCAAGACGCGTAGCGCTTGGTTTGGATCAGAACCGTCTAAATATGCTCCTTGCAGTCATGCATCGGCATGGTGGTGTGCAAACCTCCGGCCAGGATGTTTATGTCAATATTGTCGGTGGATTGAAAATTACCGAAACAGGTTCGGATTTGGCGGTACTTCTCGCCTGCGCTTCCAGCATTCGTGGCAAAGCCTTACCGCAACAGCTGGCGGTTTTTGGGGAAGTCGGACTGTCTGGAGAGATTCGCCCTGTGCCGAACGGTCAGGAACGGCTGAAAGAAGCGATTAAACATGGTTTTAAATACATTATTGTCCCTCGCGGCAATGCACCGCAAAAATCCATCGAGGGCGTGCAAATTATTGCAGTTGCGCGTTTACATGAAGCCTTGAGCGAGGCAATGGCGCTGAGTGATGGACTCAATTAACTGTAAACCGGCTCATTTCGTACAAAGAGCAAAAAAATACAGATTTTTAATTGAAATTCCACACAAAGCCTATATAAATAGACTGTACAAACAGGTTTTATTCTCATAGGAAAAATGAATGGAAGTTCGACAGCGCGGTTTGATCACAGGTATCTTGACAGCAGTTTTATTGGTTGCGCCTTTTGCAGCTGAAGCAAAACGTGCCGGTGGCGGTAAAAGTCACGGCATGCAACGTTCTGCACAACCTACTCAATCTTATCAACAACCTCGTCAAGCTGCGCCTGCTCAACAAGCGCCAGTTGCCGGTGCTGCAACCCAGCAAAAATCCGGTCCGGGTGTCGGCGGCATGGTTGCCGCGGGTGTAGCCGGTGCTGCGATTGGTGCAGTTGCTGCCAATGCCTTGGCGGATGATCAAAGTGTAGCAGCATCTGAAGCTCAGGCTGCTCAAGCCGAAGAGGAAAAAGGTGGTATTCCAGGCTGGATCTGGATCCTTCTTGCTGCTGCTGTTGCCTTCTTCATTTTCCGTAAGATGGGCGCAAAAAAAAAAGTAGCTTCTAACCCATACGCACCAAATAGCGGTGCTGGTAATACAGCACCTTTTGGTCAGGCACCGACTGCACCTCGCGGTGGTGACAGTACCAATATTTTTGGTCAGAATGTGGGTGGTCAAACGTCAAGCAACAATGCTCCGTTCGGTTCTGCTCCGGTAAATAACGCGCCTTTTGGTGCAGCTTATACCCAAAGTGGCAGCCAGTTACCGGATGGTACTGAACCTGCAGCATTCTTGCGTGTAGCGCGTCAGCGTTTTAACCATATTCAGTCCATGAATACAGCAAGCAACATTTCTGAAATTCAGCGTTATCTGACTCCTGAACTTTATCAGTCAATGTATAACGACATCATGAGCAATCAGGATCAGGATGTTGCCGAGTTTTCAAATCTGAATGCGATGGTCGTCGACTCATCGACTGACAATGGCCAGTATATTGTCAGCGTACGCTTTACAGGTACGGTAAGCGAAGACTTAAACAGCTTGCCGCAACCGTTCGCAGAAATCTGGCATTTCACCAAACCAGCAGGTTCAAATCAGGACTGGGTGGTTGCAGGTATTCAGCAAGACTAATCGTGAATAAATGAAGTTTAGACAGCGGCCTTCGAGCCGCTGTTTTTATTTTCAAGCCTTACATTTTGATCTTTTTTAATTCCCTTCCCCCTCTCTTTTTTAACCTAACTTCCAGTTTTACTTATTTTTCATATAAATAGTTCAACAACCAATATTTAAAATCTAAACAATAATTGTTATCATTATCATTAATTACTTCATAAGTTTGTAAATAGAATTTTCGATGATGAATAGTCCGAATATGCAAGCCATAGCGACTGGAACAGTTACTGCACCGAAACCATCAAGCAAAAATAAAGTCAAAGCAAGTATGCTGGCTTATCGTGGGATGATTTTATATCGCTTTATTCTGGCGGGTGCTGGCGGTTATCTACTGGCTACACTGGCAACGATCGTGATTGCCCAGCTTTTTATCGACAGTGGAAGCAGTGCAGCCATGTCCGCCACCCTGATTGGCTTTAGCTTGAATGCTGCTGCATTTATCTGGGTATTTATGGTGAATAAGACGCTCAAAGCTACGCTCGGGATCGCGATTCCCGGTGTTTTACTCTATATCGCCTATAAGCTTTTAGGAAATTGAGATGAGAGTAGATGCAAAACCCGAAGGTCCACGCCAGTCGATGTCGTGGTTGCATACCTGGGCCAGTCTGATTTTAGGCTGGCTTTTATATGCGATTTTCTTGACCGGAACCTTAAGCTTTTTCCAGAACGAAATTACCGTCTGGATGAAACCGGAATTTCATCAATCAGTTCCACCAAAGACTCAAATCGAACAAACCCGTGTGGCACTGGCTTATCTGCAACAGCACCATCCGGATGCTGGCAGCTGGGCAATCCAGCTTCCTAACTCACGCCAAAATACTACCACCCTGACTATTCGTAGTGCCGGCGAAGATCCGCGTGCCCGTCGTGGCGGTACCCGCGTGACGATTGACAGCGCCACCGACGAAGTTTTGCAAGCGCGTGAAACACGCGGTGGTTCATTCTTATACCGTTTCCACTTTGAATTGTATGGTTTGCCAAGAATCTGGGCGCGCTGGATGGTCGGCGTTGCGACCCTGCTCATGCTGGTGGCAATCATCAGCGGTGTCATTACCCATAAGAAAATTTTCAAGGATTTTTTTACTTTCCGTCCCGGCAAAGGTCAGCGTTCCTGGCTGGATGCACACAATGCTACTGCGGTATTTGCCCTGCCCTTTCACATCATGATTACCTTCAGTGGCTTATTATTATTGCTTTTTACCCTCATGCCCTGGGGCGTAAACCAGATTTATGAAAATCGTGGTGCTTTCCTTCAGGATCAACGTAAGAGTTTGGTTCAAGACAACAGTATTCAGGCTGAATCCCGTGAAAGCCATAGTGAGAGCAAAGAACGTCGACCGCAAGCTGAGAGAGAAAATCGTGGCGAGCGCGGTGAAATGTCTGCACGCAGTGAAGGTCGCCGCTCTCGTGATGAAATGCAAGCTGCACCTCCTGCACCGTTAACCGATCTGGCTCCGATCTTGGCAACAGCCGAAAAAGAATGGAAAAATAATCCAGTTGGCACGATTACTATCATCCAGCCAAATACCCTAAAAGCAGAAATTGAGCTTCGTGCCTTAAACGGAGTCAGCGTAGCTTATCGTAATGTTTATCCGAGCCTTGCTTTCAATGGTGTGACCGGTGATTTAGAGCCGGATCAAACCACCCTGAAAACGCCTTCAGTCGCAAATGGTATCTATAACATGTTCACCACACTACATGAAGCACGTGGCGTGGATCTGGCGTTACGCTGGTTATTGTTCATGTCGGGCGTGGTCGGCACCTTGATGATTGCCACCGGCTTGATTCTATGGTGTGTCAAACGTGCACCACAGCAACAGAAGCAAGGCTATAAATCGTTTGGTTATCGTCTTGTGGAAGTCACCAATATCGCTGCCATTATTGGTTTACCTGTTGCCTGTGCTGCCTATTTCTATGCCAACCGTTTTATTCCGGCAGACATGGACATGCGTCTGAACTGGGAAATACGTAGCTTCTTTATTGTCTGGTTACTGACTTTACTGTATGCCATGATTCGCAGTCATCGACAAGCTTGGCTAGAGCTTCTCATGCTTGCAACTGGGACATTTGCCTTACTCCCAATCGTCAATTTTCTGACCGGCGGTCAGGCGATCTGGAACACCATTATGCATGGTCAATGGGTCATTGCTTCTTTTGATCTAGCGATGTGGGTGCTTGCGATCTTGTTCTGGTTTTCATTTAAAAAAGTGAAAAACCATAAAGGCTTGTCGCCTAAAAAAGCCAAGGTTGCTCTCAAGGAGAATCAGTCATGATGTTTTTCTTACTGATTTGGGCTTTAACTTCACTGGGTTTCTTTGCGCTTGCAACGTCGATGTCCAAACATCAAAAACAAATTTTTGACACAGAACTCAACCCTGCAAAAACACAACTTGCGACTATTCTCGGTTGGGTATTGCTCATACTCGCCCTGATTCTGTGCCTGTGTACAGGAGCTATCAGCAATATGATCAGTTACTGGCTGGGTAGTCTGACTTTTGCAGCACTGGTGGTCGGCTTAAGCCTGAGTTATCTGGCAAGTAGAATTAAAGTGATCGTAATGTTCTGTGTGTTCATCGCCTCGATCTCAGGGATTCTTTGCTTGATCTAATCATTTGATTGACCAATCTCTTTAAAAAGCTGACTTTCGGATTGGCTTTTTTGCTTTAAACCTTTTAGTCTACACACAATATTTTTGAGATGTTGATATGACCCAGCGTGTTTCTCCCCCTGCTGCCCTGACCAATCTTGCCTTAGCCGGCAATGCTGAAGCGCAATTTGAACTGGCTGAACTGTATATGCAAAGCGAGCATGATGATGACATCATTCTTGCTGAAGAATGGGCGTTGAAAGCTGCCAACGGCGGGCTGGTGGATGCAATGTACTGGTTAGGTGAAGGTTATACCGTTTATGCCAAAGAGTTAGCAGAAAAAGATCCTGAAGAATCCAAAGCTCACTTTGAGTTAGCCTATTACTGGTTAAGCAAGGCCAATATCGAGAAGCACCCTGCTGCGACTTTGGAGCTGGCAGGTTTTTACCGTCGTGGCGATGTAATTGAAAAAGACGTCGAAAAATCGATTGCTTTGGTAAAACAGGCTGCGGAATGGGGCGAAGTTCAGGCGATGCGTGATCTTGCATTTATTTATGCCAATGGTTTAGGCGTAGATGGCAATGAAGAACAGGCTGAGTTCTGGACTCAAAAAGCAGATGCTGCTGAAGCTAAATAAGTAAAAAAAAGCCCATCAGATGATGGGCTTTTTTTTTAAGGATTATTCCAACAACCTGAACTTTGGCTGTCAAAAAATTCTATTTCGATATTTGGAGCTGCTTTTTCATTTTTTATAAGCCGATAAATTCGATGGCACTCTTCCTGATTATTTTGAAATATAGAAATAGCCACCTTACCTGATTGTTTGTTCTTAAATATCTGCTTTACCAAATGTGATTCCTGCTTGCCTAAGCTCCAGCCATAAATGACTAAATTAGCTTTTTGAGTTATTAAATCTGGTAGAACTTCATAGAAAATAGTACTCAAATAGGAACTACTTTTTATAGATTCAAGCTTTTTAGTTCCCGTACCCTCGGCAACAAATAAAGGAATTTTATTATCTTCCCATTGTGAAGTAATAACTTCTAACAAACCCTCAAAATCCCCTCTTTGAACTTTAGTTTCGGTATTTTTTGCATCTCTGAAAATAGATAAATTACCATGTTGATAAAGACTCAAAGTTACTTCTTTTTCCTTACGAATAGGATTTCTCAAATCTTGCCAATTATTTCTAAATAACCCGCTACCTTGAAAACAATCTTTAAATCTATGCCCATCTTCATTTCTATTTCCATACATTAAAATCCAATACAGGATTAAATCGTAATTAAGGGAGACTACTGTTCTAAATTGTTTTGTAAATTGATATAGCTGAGGTAATTGATCCGCGATATCAGAATGTTCACAATGAACTTCCTTCACCACTTTAATAAGAGCTTGTTTTATATTTTCGTAAGCTGAATCAAGTTTTTGATCAACTATTCCCAAATGCTTATTTATTAACTTCGCATGCCAAACCAATCGTAAAATTAATTCAAAATCAGATGTATCAAACTCAATAAAAAGTTTAGATATATCATCATTAAAAAGTCTTAATTTTTCAGCCTCTTCTTTTAAAGAATCAAAACGAAATTTTTGATGCAAAGCAACACTCGCCCCATTACCAATAATTAAATTGCCATTCTCATAATTATCCTTAATTTCAGCCCAGTCTTTGATTGCATACTCAAAACCATCAGTCATAGTTTATTCTCAAAATTTTCTTATTAGTCAGATATTAATCAATTTAGGATTGGAACAAAATCAATTTCCAAGTACAATACTGCGCTAGTCGAGGGATGCTGCGACGTTTTACAGGCACTAAATGTAAAATCGCTAGGCTCGACCATCGGTCAGACATTCGTTCTGATCAACAACGGCATCCGCGAACAGAACGATCCAATCTATTTTTTCCTAGGAGATCCTGATGAACGCGGTTACTGCTTCATTTACAGATTACAAAGTTGCTGATATTTCACTTGCTGATTACGGCCGTAAAGAAATCAAACTTGCTGAAGCTGAAATGCCAGCCCTAATGGGTCTGCGTAAACGCTACTCAGCAGCAAAACCGCTTGCAGGCGCGAAAATTCTCGGCTGTATCCACATGACCATTCAAACTGCCGTTTTAATTGAAACGCTAGTTGAATTGGGTGCTGAAGTTCGTTGGACGTCATGTAACATCTTCTCGACTCAAGACCATGCTGCTGCTGCAATCGCTGCTGCGGGCATTCCCGTGTTTGCCTGGAAAGGCGAAACTGAAGAAGAATACATGTGGTGTCTTGAACAACAAATCAATGTAAATGGCACGCCTTGGGATGCCAACATGATTCTTGACGATGGCGGTGATTTAACACTACTTGTTCATGAAAAATACCCAGAAGTGATTGAAAAAATTCACGGTGTAACTGAAGAAACAACGACAGGTGTTCAACGTCTGTATGAAATGCTTCGTGATGGCACTTTAAAAGTTCCTGCAATCAACGTAAACGATTCAGTAACCAAGTCTAAAAACGACAACAAATACGGTTGCCGTCACTCACTGAACGATGCAATCAAACGTGGTACAGATATGCTTTTATCTGGCCGTCGTGCACTTGTGATCGGTTATGGTGACGTAGGTAAAGGTTCTGCGCAATCCCTTCGTCAAGAAGGCATGATTGTACGCGTAACTGAAGTTGATCCAATCTGCGCAATGCAAGCATGCATGGACGGTTACGAAGTTGTATCTCCATACAAAAATGGCGTGCAAACTGGCAAGAAAGAAGACATCAATGTTGACCTTCTTCAAAACACTGACCTTATCGTAACTACAACAGGTAACTACCACGTATGTGACGCTGCAATGCTTGATTCATTAAAAGCTGGCGCAGTTGTTTGTAACATCGGTCACTTTGATACTGAAATTGATACAGCTTACCTACGTGGTTACAAGTGGGTTGAAGTTAAACCTCAAGTACACCAGGTGTATCGTTCAGAAAATGAAAATGATTACCTGATCCTTCTTTCTGAAGGCCGTTTGGTGAACCTTGGTAATGCGACTGGTCACCCATCACGTATTATGGATGGTTCATTTGCCAACCAGGTATTGGGTCAAATGCATTTATTCGCTGAGAAATTTGCTGATCTTCCAGAATCTGAAAAAGCTGCACAAATTCGTGTAGAACTTCTTCCTAAGAAATTAGATGAAGAAGTTGCTGCTGCGATGGTTGCTGGTTTCGGTGGTGTCTTGACTCAATTGACTCAAGAACAAGCGGATTACTTAGGCGTTCAAGTTGAAGGTCCATTCAAGTCTGATGCTTATAAATACTAATTAAACTCCACCCTCTCCCTAACCCTCTCCCATAGCGAGAGGGAACATTCATTACCAAATGTATGTCATCGAGGGTAAATCCTCTCCTGAGCGTGCTTAAAGCACTGCTTTGAAGCTCAGCGCAAGAGAGGATTTAGGAGAGGTAAAACTAATTAAAAAGTATTTATAAAAAGGATTTGAACATGTCTAAACAGATTCCAATTTCATTTGAATTCTTCCCGACCAAAACTGATGTAGGTGCGGAAAAACTCAAAGTTGTGCATCAAGAGCTACAACTCTTAAATCCAGAGTTCTTCTCTGTGACCTATGGTGCTGGTGGTTCCACTCGTGAACGCACCCTGTCTACTATCAATGACTTTAATGGCAAAGGCGCACCTGTTGCCCCTCACTTGTCTTGTATTGGCGATGACAAAGCACGTATTGCTGAACTTCTAGACCTGTACAAATCTCAAGGCATTAACCGTATTGTTGCCCTGCGTGGTGACTTGCCTTCAGGCCAAGTAGGTTTGGGTGAATTACCTTATGCAGCTGATCTGGTTCGCTTTATCCGCGAACATTCAGGCGATCATTTTAAAATTGAAGTCGCAGCTTATCCGGAAATGCATCCACAGGCAGAAAGCTTTGACAAAGACATTCAGCACTTTGTTGAAAAAGTTCAGGCCGGTGCCAATGCCGCTTTAACCCAGTTCTTCTTCAATCCAGATGCTTACTTTTACTTTGTAGATCGTATCCAGAAAGCAGGAATCGATATTCCGGTTGCGCCAGGCATCATGCCAATTACCAATTCCAGCAACCTGATTCGCTTTGCTGATGGTACCGGTGCTGAAATTCCACGCTGGATTCGCAAGCAACTGGCAACTTATGGTGACGATACTGCCAGCATTAAAGCCTTTGGCCATGAAGTTGTGGTTAAATTCTGTGAGCGTCTACTTGCAGGTGGTGCGCCAAGCTTGCATTTCTACACCATGAATACTACTGACCCGACCCGTCAGCTGGTCACCGATCTTGGTTTAGCTTAAGCCCTTTATTTCACCGATTTTTTGAGTAGAACGATCAATGCCACGTTTTTATATAGATGCTGATTTAACTATTGATGTCAGCCTTGAGCTTACGGAAACTGTATTTCATCATTGGGTAAAGGTTTTACGCGCGCAAGTCGGTGAAAGCGCGACCCTGTTCAATGGACAGGGTGGCGAATATGACGTGACTTTAACCGAGGTTGATAAAAAATCAGCCACCGTCTCGGTCAATGCATTTAATCCTGCCAATCGCACACCAAAGTTCCAGGCTTTGCTCGGTCAGGTGATGAGTAAAGGCGACCGTATGGATTATGCGATTCAGAAAGCAGTCGAACTGGGCGTTTCCGAAATTCAGCTGCTGACTTCGGATCGTTGTGAAATGCGTTTAAAGTATGATCGCGACCAGAAAAAACTAGATCACTGGCAAGGCATTGCTATTGCGGCTTGTGAACAATGTGGTCTGAATATTGTTCCTAAAATTTTAGCGCCAATCTCACTTGAAAAATGGCTGGATACTGAACTACCCAACACCAAACTGGTTTTGGCACCCAATAAAGATGAAACAGATGTACTGGCAGAGGCGACCTTGGATCTTGTCCTATTGATCGGCCCTGAGGGTGGCCTGAGTGAGGCGGAAATTAGTACCGCAAATCAAAAAGGTTTTCTCAACTGGTGTATAGGCGAGCGTGTCCTGCGTACCGAAACCGCTCCTGTTGTTGCTCTGTCAATTTTAAATTATGTGCTTTAATTCATCGGATGAGTAAAAATTTGCCTTTAATTTTGTTGATTTTTATTTTTAAGGCATCTAATCTCGACTAAAGAATAATAAACATTTATTAATTGATTTCACACACTTCTTGGAGTTTCTATAATAACAATGTACAAGGACGAAAACCGTTTAGGATGAATACAGGCATTGAATCACATGGTTGATAATCAGGACGACTATATTCAGCAGCATTTGCATGATGCTCAAATTGCGAATACGCTTCGCCATAGTCGCTATTTTTTGCTCAGTATCATGGTGATTTGCCTCTATATTTTTTGTATTTATCACATTCAATATAGTCCTTCTAATACGTATTTCAATACCTGGTTTATTCTGACAGAACTTCTGGTCAGCATGTGCTGGCTGGTGAATACGCTGTATTTCAAACCCGAACAATATAATCAGAAAAGCGCGCACCGCTGGTTACAGATGCAGAGCCTTGCAGTCGGAAGCTGTATCGCGGCCGGTATTTATACAATTTATTACTATTTGCCGCAGGCCAATCCTGTATTTGAAGATATTGAAGCACTGACCTTGTCTGCCTTGTTGCTGATTGTAAGCCAAGCATTTGGCCTGACCTACCTGACCCAGAAACTGAGCTATTTTTGTCTGGTCTTTTTGCCGTCCTTATTCCCTTTTTTACTGTCGCAGCTTGACCATGTCGGTCATTCCAATCCCTTTTTTGGTCTGGCCTTAAACTTTGCGCTCATAGTGATTCTGCTGTGCGCGACAAGTAGTTATCGAATTCACAGCCGCACCTCACGTCTGTATGCGGAAAATGATATTTTGGTGAAAAATGCAGAACAGCAAGTGCATTGGACTGATGAACTGTGCCAGCAACTCAAAACTGAAGTCAATAAATCCAAAGATATTGAACAGCAATTACAGCTCAGTAACCAATTGCTGGAGCAAAAAGTACGGGAACGTACCTATGATATTGAACAGATCAATCATGACCTGAAGAATCAGCAGCAGAATCTAAAACTTGCACATGAAATTGCCGGTATTCGGCCATGGGACTGGAATATTCAAGAGCGCAGCATCACCTTAACCAATCATAAAGACGAAAAGATTCTGCGCAATTCCAAAGACCACCATTTGCAATTACAGTATCTGATTCACCCCGAAGATCTGGACTATTTTAAGCGCAATATGAAACAACATCTGCGTGGCCAGATTGAACGCTATGATGCCACTTACCGGATCAAGCTCAGTGAAGGTGGCTGGAGTTGGGTGCATGATATTGGTCGGGTGATCAGTCGTGATCCTAAAAATAAAAAACCCTTGCGCATGGTCGGCATCCGTCGTGATATCCAGCAGGAACGTCTGTCTCAGGAACGTTTAAAGCTGGTGGCCAGTGTACTGGAACAGGCTGCGGAAGGCATTTTCATTCTGAATCCTGATTTGGATTATATCGATATCAATCCTCACTACGAATACCTGAGCGGTTTTGAGCGTGACGAAATTATCGGTAAATCCTTATTTGATATTGCGGTGCAAAATAAATCCCAGCAACGTACTTTTCAGGCCAATATTGTCAAACAGATTCAAAAGATTGGCTCTTATGATGGAGAGGTTTATGCCAAATTTCTGTCTGGCAAAGAGTCGACCTTATGGCTGCATATTAATGCCGTGACTGATGATGAAGGCCGGATTACCCATTATATTGGCATTGTCTCAGATCTGACTGAACGTAAATTACAGGAACAGCGTCTATCCTATCTAGAAAATTATGACACGCTGACTGACTTACCGAACCGCTTCTACTATAACTATCAGCTACATCAGTATCTGGTTTCGCAAAAAGACTCTATTAAAGAGATGGCTGTGATTCGGCTTAACATCGACCGTTTCCGCCCATTAAATGAATACCTGTCCAATAACGGCGGTGATGAACTTTTACGCCAGGTGGCGCAGCGGCTGCGGATGACCAATGCAGAAGCGCTATTTGTGGCACATCTAAATGGTGATGATTTTGCGATTCTCTATGAAATCTCACATATTCGCCCTTCAGTTCAACACCATTGTGAACGCATCGCTCAGGCCTTTAGCAGACCATTCAATATTTACGGTCAGGATCATGTGATTACCCTGTCCATGGGCGTGGCATTCTATCCTGATCATGGCCGTCAGCTGGATTATTTAAATAATTGCGCCGAACAGGCATTGAACGAAGCCAAAAATCTTGGCGGCAATACTATTCACTTTTATTCCAGTGAAAATCATTCATTACAGAACAAAGGGGTTTTTCTGGAACGGGATCTGCGTAAAGCGATCCAGAATAATGAACTGGTGGTGTATTATCAGCCAAAAATCAATTTCAGCGATCAAAGCATTTATGGCTTTGAAGCGCTGATTCGCTGGAACCATCCAGAAAAAGGCATTATTGCACCAGGGCTGTTTATCCCCTTAGCGGAACAGACCAGCCTGATTTCAGACATTGGCCGCCTAGTGATCCAGCAGGCCGCTAAACAGATTCGCCAATGGAATGATCTGGGCTTTAATCATATTTGTGTATCAGTCAATATCGTGGCACAGCAATTGCGTCGTGGTCAATTGCTCGATGATTTGGACCAAGCCATTGCAGATAACCATATTTCTGGCGCCAGCCTGGAACTGGAAATTACTGAATCTTCTTTAATCGAAAATTCGGAAGCGGTCAAAAATCTGTTGAATGAGATTAAACAGCGACATATTCATATTGCTCTGGATGATTTTGGTACAGGTTATTCCTCTCTCTCCTATCTTGCTGATTTTCCGATTGATACTCTAAAAATTGATCGCAGTTTTGTTTGCAAGATTGGGGAAAACAAACAGGCAGCGATTGTCAGTGCCATGGTGGCCATGGGTAAAGCCATGGGCATGACTGTGGTCGCAGAAGGGATCGAGACTGAAGAGCAGCTAGAATATCTACGTGATTTAGACTGTGATATTGCCCAAGGTTACTTATTTTCCAAACCGCTTCCTGAGCAGGATGCAACCGCTTATTTAGTGCGAGACAAGACACATCAGACTTATATATCTCAAGTCTAAGTCCATACCCGACCACAATAAGTTTGTTGGAAAAACGGCCGTCTTTGTCTGTCCGAACTGGCTAACAAATGGTATATTCAGGAACATAAATAAATTCTTTGCCCGCTGACCGGGTAATCTTTACAACGATCGAGAGACTGATGGACGAACAATCTTTAAAGCAACAGGCCCTTTACTATCACGAGTTTCCTACCCCGGGGAAAATCAGCGTTACACCAAGCAAACAATTGGTCAACCAACGTGACTTGGCCCTTGCTTACTCGCCTGGCGTAGCTGCACCATGTCTTGAGATTGAACGCGATCCTTCAACTGCTGCATTGTATACGGCTCGTGGCAACCTGGTTGCTGTCGTGACCAACGGTACTGCCGTGCTTGGCCTGGGTAATATTGGTCCTTTGGCTTCTAAACCAGTGATGGAAGGTAAAGGCGTATTATTCAAAAAATTCGCTGGCGTTGATGTATTCGATATCGAAATTGCTGAAAATGATCCAGACAAGATTGTGGATATTGTCGCTGCATTAGAACCGACTTTCGGCGGGATTAACCTTGAAGATATCAAGGCGCCAGAGTGTTTCTATATCGAGCAAAAATTGCGTGAACGCATGAATATTCCAGTATTCCATGATGATCAGCACGGTACTTCGATTATTGTCGGTTCTGCGCTCCTCAACGCGTTACAAATCAACGGTAAAAAAATTGAAGACATCAAGATCGTGGCTTCAGGCGCGGGTGCTGCTGCACTGTCTTGTTTAAATCTGCTTTGCGCTCTGGGTGCTAAAAAAGAGAACATCATCGTTGCCGATTCACGCGGTCTGCTGACTACACATCGCGAAGGCCTGGATGAATCTAAGAAAGCCTATGTACAAGACATTGAAGCTACTCAGCTTGGTGACGTGATTTCAGGTGCAGACATGTTCCTTGGTCTTTCTGCTGCGGGCATTTTGACCAAAGAAATGGTCAAGGTCATGGCTGAAGATCCGATCATCTTTGCCTTGGCGAACCCGGATCCAGAAATTCTGCCTGAACATGCGCATGAAGTTCGTGATGACGTGATCATGGCGACTGGTCGTTCTGACTATCCGAACCAGGTGAATAACGCACTGTGCTTCCCGTACATCTTCCGTGGTGCGCTGGACGTTGGCGCAACCACCATTAACGAAGAAATGAAAATTGCCTGTGTCCACGCGATCGCGCGTATGGCACACGTTGAAGCTGATGCGGCGACTTATGGTGAAAAATCGGCATCATTTGGCCGTGAATACCTGATTCCGGGTCCACTGGATCAACGCTTGATCCTAGAGATTGCCCCTGCTGTTGCACAAGCAGCCATGGATTCGGGCGTGGCAACACGTCCAATCACAGATTTCTCGCATTATCGTCAACGTTTGTCTGAGTTTGTCTACAACTCTGCATTCATGATGAAACCAATTTTTGAACAGGCTAAATCTGATCCTAAACGTATTGCCTATGCGGAAGGTGAAGACCTGCGTGTACTTCGCGCAGTTCAAATCGCGGTAGATGATGGTTTGGCAATTCCAATTTTAGTGGGTCGTCCAGCTGTAATTGAAGCCAACATCAAAAAGTTGGGCCTACGTCTTGAAGATGGCGTGAATATCACGATTGTTGATCAGGAAAAGAACCCGAACTATGAAATGTTTGCAGATGATTACTACAACATCATGCAGCGTAAGGGTGTAACGCCTGAATATGCACAGCGTGAAGCACGTCGCCGCTCTACCCTGATCGCAGCGATGCTCGTGAAACATGGCATGGCAGACGGTATGCTGTGTGGTACGTATTCAAGCTACGATATTCACCTGGACTTCGTTAGCAACATCATTGGCAAGAAAGATGGTCATAACACTTTCTTTACCCTGAATGCCTTGATGCTTGAAGACCGCAACCTGTTCATTGCTGATACCTATGTCAATACCAACCCAACGGCTGAACAGCTGGCTGAAATGACCATTCTGGCCGCTGAAGAAGTTCGCCGTTTTGGTATGACACCACGTATTGCCCTGCTGTCTCACTCAAGTTTTGGTTCAGACCAGCATGATGCCAGCGCGCAAAAAATGCGTAAGGTGTATGACATCCTGTCTGAAATCGCGCCTGAGCTGGAAGTTGAAGGTGAAATGCACGGTGATGCTGCACTGGATGAGAACATTCGTCAGTTTGCATTCCCGAATTCACGTTTCAAAGGCTCTGCAAACTTGCTGATCATGCCGAATCTGGATGCTGCCAATATCTCGTTTAACCTGTTAAAGGCAACTTCAGGCAACAACGTAACGATTGGTCCAATTCTGTTGGGTGCTGCGAAACCTGTGCACATTTTGACGCCGACTGCGACTACGCGTCGTGTAATCAACATGACCGCACTCACTGTTGCAGAAATCCAGCAAGCGGAACAAGATGCACTTTAAGCCAATGACAAGATAACGACGCATCAGCCTCGTTTCTTAACTTGAGAAAACCTCTATTCTGTAGCATGATGCTTGTAAGAATAGAGGTTTTTTCATGCAAGTTTATTTAGTAGGCGGCGCAGTTCGAGATCATTTGCTCGGACACCCCTATCACGAAAAAGATTATGTGGTCGTTGGTGCAACTCCCGCGCAAATGCTTGACTTAGGCTATCAGCCCGTAGGCAAAGATTTCCCTGTTTTTCTACATCCCCAAACAAAAGAAGAATATGCACTGGCGCGTACCGAACGTAAATCTGGCACCGGTTATCATGGTTTTGAGTTTCATACCGATGTCAGCGTTACACTGGAGCAAGATTTGATTCGTCGCGATCTGACCATTAATGCCATGGCCATGGATGATGCCGGCCAGGTTTATGATCCTTATGGTGGTCAACAGGATCTGGAAAACCGGATTCTACGTCATGTTTCCGATGCATTTGTCGAAGATCCATTACGCGTGCTACGCATTGCCCGTTTTGCTGCCCGTTATACCAGTGCAGGTTTTGTGATTGCCGATGAAACTTTGGCGTTAATGCAGCGCTTGACTGAATCGGGTGAATTAAATGCATTGACACCGGAACGTGTATGGAAAGAAACTTCGCGTGCATTATCTGAACGCCATGCTGATGTGTATTTTGAAGTATTACGTCAATGTGGTGCTTTAAAGGTGCTATTCCCTGAGATTGACGCCTTATATGGCATTCCACAACGCCCTGAATATCATCCAGAAATTGACTGTGGCATTCACACGATGATGTCCTTGCAGCAGGCGTGTCGTCAAAACTATAGTCTGGATGTACGTTTTGCCGTTTTAGTGCATGACTTAGGAAAAGCTTTAACGCCGCTTGAAGAATTACCGCGACATATCATGCATGAAGAGCGTGGCATCAAGCCAGTAAATGAACTATGTGACCGCTTAAAAGTGCCGACGTATACCAAGCAGCTGGCTTTGGCGGTATGTAAAGAGCATCTGAAATGCCATCAGGCATTTAATCTTAAGCCGGGAACCTTATGGCGATTATTGCAACGTCTGGATGTGTTACGTCGCCCTGAACGTGTCGAAGCTTTCGTCCAGGCTTGTGAATGTGATTCACGTGGCCGTCTAGGTCTGGAAGATCGGGCTTATCCACAAGCACAATATGTCCTCGATGCCATGCAGACAGTACGCGCCATCAAGGCACAAGACCTTCCTGCCGATATTCAGGGTCCGGATATTGGCGAAATGCTGATTGAACGACGGATTCAGGCACTTGGTCAGCTCAAAGCGCAACAAACCGTAGCGATTGAATAATAAAAAAGCACCTTCGGGTGCTTTTTTAATGGCTTAGTTTCTCTTTATCACAAAAGGAATTAAGAAATATTGAATCAGTACCATCAGGAAATATCTGCCGGAAAGCTGATCACTTGCTCCAGTTTCATTTGATTAGTTGCAATCATCAACAAACGGTCAATTCCCAAAGCAATTCCTGAACATTCCGGCATCTTCGGTAAAGCCGCCAGTAAATATTCATCGATGGGCATGACATGCAAGCCAAGTTTGGCTCGTTCAGCATTATCTGCCTCAAAGCGCGAACGCAATACGTCGGCATCAATCAGCTCATCATAAGCATTGGCCAATTCCAAACCTTCGATATACAGCTCAAAACGCGCAGCGACCAGTTCACCATCTTCATCTATTCGGGTTTTCGCCAGAGAGGCCATTTCAGGTGGAAAATCGGTCAGGAATACTGCAGTATCAAAACCCAGACTCGGTTCAACCATATGTGAAAATAACAGGTCGATATAGCCAAGACGGTCATTTCCCAGATCCAGATTGAGACCGACGCGGCGGCAGCAGTCTTTCAGTTCTTGCAAAGTTGCCTGAAGCGGATTGAGATACAGACGATCCATAAAAGCGTGTTTATAACTCAGAATAGTCGGACGGATTTCACCAAAACGTGCTTTCAAGGTCACATTCAACAGATCCGATACTTCAAACATTAAATCTTTTAAGCTAAATCCCGGGCGATACCACTCCAGCATGGTGAATTCGCTATTATGCTTACGCCCATGCTCATCATCACGGAAGACTTTACAGATCTGGTAAATGGGCCCAGAACCACTAGCCAGTAAGCGCTTCATGGCAAATTCGGGTGAGGTCTGCAAATAATCGGTATGCGCTTTACCCAGCACATGACGCTGGGCCTGTACCGAAGTCAAATGCACATCGGTCACACCGGCTTGAGATAAAATCGGTGTTTCAACCTCTAAGACATCGCGCTCAGCAAAAAACTGACGGATTTGGCGATATAAGGTTGCCCGCGCGTGCATGGCTTGAAGGTCACAAGTGGGGTGATAAGTCATCGTCATGCCTTCGGCCCACCATGAGCTGCCCACTCACGACGCAGCGGATAAGTTTTACGTAAATGATCAAATGCCTGCTGATCGATTTTGCCTTCTTTGAGACAGGCGCGTAGATTGGCATCATCACGAGCAATGTCATAAATTTGGGATAAATGCTGTTGCAATGCCATTTTTAAATCCTGCCCCTGAAAAAACTGCTCACAGACAGGCAGCTGCGTTTCAAACTGTTTACTGGCTGCAAAACCGAAAGTTTGACAAAAAGCCTCATAAATCATCTGAGTACCACGTGCCTTGCCTTCCAGGCTATAGCCGGCAATATGCGGAGTGACCAAAGTCACCAGATCCAGCAGTTCTGCTGAAATCAGCGGTTCGTGTTCAAAGACATCCAAAATCACTGTTCGGTGTGTCGCCTGTATATCCTGGATTAGCGCGGCCTCTTCAATGACTGGCCCACGTGCTGAATTAATCAAGATCGCGTCAGGCTGCATTTTTGCCAATGCAGTAGCATTAAATAAATGATAGGTTGGATATGCGCCTGTTTTGGTTAAAGGAACATGAATCGAAATTGCATCTGCTTGTTGCAGCAATTCATGAAATTCGACTTGATCAACCTGCTCTCTTTGCACAAAAGGATCGCAACCGATCACACGCCAGCCCAAAAGTTTCGCCATATAAGCCAGACGGGTTCCGACATTACCCAAACCGACAATACCCAAGGTAAATGTCGCATTGGCATCGAGTAATTCAAGACGTACCTGCAATAATGCGGTAATGACATATTCAGCCACCGCTTGCGCATTACAGCCGGCCGCATTACTCCACTGAATCCCATGTTGTTCTAATGCAGCAATATCCAAATGATCTGTACCAATGGTGGCACTGCCCACAAATTTAATCGAACTATTCTGTAGCAGTGCTTCATTGACCTGAGTCACTGAACGTACCAACAGGCTGTCGGCATCTTTGACATCATCTGCACTTAAGGTTCGCCCTGCACGATGTTGAATATCACCAAATTCGGAAAAGAAATAATCGGTATATGCCAGATTTTCATCTGCGACAATTTTCATAATGAGATCCATATGATGCTTGGGCGTATGATAGCGCGTTGACGCCTCTGACTCTATATTTGGCCGATACGTCCATTTTTCAAGATTTTATGAATTAAGTTAAGGACTGAAGAATTTAATATTCAAGATCTGCAGCCTAAAAAGAAAAACCCCAATCTTTCGACTGGGGTTTTAAAAATTTGGCGGAAGCGGTGAGATTCGAACTCACGGAGGACTCACACCCTCGTCGGTTTTCAAGACCGGTGCATTAAACCGCTCTGCCACGCTTCCTTGGCCGCCATCATATAAATAAATTAGATTTTTGGCAATAAAATTTAGCGAAACTTCTATAAAAAGCGGCTTATTCAGCTAAAAATCATCCGAAATCAAAGCCAACCTGGGCATTTTCATTCAAAGATTTGAATCTTGAAATGATCTTGAGTTGTATTTAACTCAGTAGAGAATAATGAGAGAAATAACCACATTCAGCATCAAGCGGATCAACAACTGAAAAAATATTCAGACATAAAAAAACCCAGTCAAATTGACTGGGTTTTTAAAATTTGGCGGAAGCGGTGAGATTCGAACTCACGGAGGACTCACACCCTCGTCGGTTTTCAAGACCGGTGCATTAAACCGCTCTGCCACGCTTCCATGGCCGACATGATATAAACAAAAATCATGCTTGGCAAATATTTTTATGCTTTCACTGCATCAACTGCACAAAATAAAATCAATTACATTAATCTGCTGAATTTTCTGGCTTTTCATAACGAATTGAGTTGATGAACCAAAGTTTCTTGCCGGAGGGGGTCAATACCTCGGCCTCATCATCGACCTGCTTGCCTAATAACGCGCGTGCCATCGGTGAACTGATCGAAATATGCTGCGGATGATGATCATAAATTTCATCTACACCGACAATACGTAAAGTTTTTTGTTCCCCTTCTTCGTTTTCAATTTCTACCCAGGCACCAAAATAGACCTTACCCTCTTGCTCCGGGGAAAAATCTATAATTTTTAGCTCTTCTAGGCGCTTGCCGAGATACCTGACCCGTCGATCAATTTTACGCAAAATTTGCTTGTTATATTGGTAGTCTGCGTTTTCAGAACGGTCGCCGAGACTGGCTGCCCAGTTCACTTTTTTGGTAATTTCAGGACGCTCTTCATGCCAGAGATTCTTAAGTTCTGCCACCAATTTATCGTGTCCAGCACGGGTGATTAAGTTGGATTTCATACGTCTTGCTGATCATATTTTCAGTGTTTTAACTTACAAACAGCTTATTTTATTTACCATTTTAACACAATGGCAAAATTCCAAAAAAATTAACTTTATATTTCAGTATCTTAAAATTATTTTTAAAAATAATTTGTGTACAAAATTTGACAATCGTTTTTTAGATCATTAATATGCCAGCAACTTCCGGAAATGCTTACTTTTTAATCTATGTAGTTTTTCTACATAATTATCTTTAAATCTCTTGTCATTTTGAATGACGTCATGACTGCCCAACCCTTATTGAATTTATCAAACTGTTAAAATTTCTGGCTTTGTTGGCTGTGATTTTTAGGGCATAAATTACTTGTAGCGGAGACAACATGCACAGTAGTTCATCCACTGGGTCGAGGCTTTGCCTAAGATCTGTAATTTCTTCTCTCCCTTTGAAAGCACTTGTACTGAGCACTGCATTTATTCCCCTACACAGTATCAATGCAAGTAAGACCACACTTCAGTTTGATCATGTGGTCAATAGCAATAAGTTGACCGTGGTTGCGGTTGAAAATCCGACTACCGTATTCCAGGATGGACAACATCTACATGGCTTCGGTTATGATCTGGTTCGTAACTATGCCAACAATCTGAATGTAAAGCTCGATTTTAAAATCGTTCCTGATAATCAGACTGCCCTACAATGGGTTGCTCAGGGTAAAGCCAATCTGGCTATGACGACCACCGATATACGCACCATTGAAAACAAGCGTTTGACGTCGTTCTCAGCCACTTGTGGCGATGAATCGATTCTGTCAAGTAATGGCTTGAATACCAATTTAAATCTGGTGTTTAAATCTGCTACAGATCCTTTGAGCCAGACGGCCAGTGCTTTTGTCTGCAAAGGCAAACAAAGTGGTGCCATCAAGCAGCTTGCTTCATTTTATAATCAGAATGTGGTGAAAGAGGAATCCTGGACCACCATTCAACGTGATTTGAACAATCGCCTGCCGATCTATGAAGCGAGTTTTAAACAGACAGCGCAGCAGTATGATCTGGATTGGCATTTACTGGCGGCCATTGGTTATCAGGAATCTTATCTGAAACCGAATTCAGTTTCTCCGACGGGTGTGCGTGGTTTGATGATGCTGACCAACAGTACAGCCAAAGCAATGGGCGTGAGTAACCGTACTGATCCGGCTCAAAGCATTCAGGGTGGTGCCAAGTATTATGATCAAATGCTTAGTCGCTATGATCATATTCCTTTTCCAGATCGAAACTGGTTTGCACTGGTGGCTTATAATATGGGCCCAGGTGCAGTGAATCAGTTGCAAAAGCGCATTCAGTCGCAAGGCAAGAACCCGAATAACTGGGTGAATTTATATGCCTATCTGGATCAAAATAAAGCCAATAATGGTCGCTACCGTCAAGCGGTACAATATGTGACCCGTATTCGTGCTTATCTGGAGCATATCAAGACCACACCACAATTGATGAATATCTAAGCTGAAACCTTAGCGTTAATCAAAATGCCATAAAAAAAGCTTACCTCAGGGTAAGCTTTTTTGGTCTTCATTCAGGCTAATGTCTTAGCAGAATTAAGCCGTAGTATTTTCAAGCACTTTCTTGAACAAATCTTTTTGTTCCTGACTTGGCTTTGCAGTTTGAAGTGCCATCAATTGTGACATATCACCCTGTACTTTGATTTTGCCGGTCATGAAGGCCTGCATCGCAGCAGCCATATCAAATTCCAGGAAAACTTTACGTAGAGTTTCGCCATCCATATTCAGCGTGGTTTTGGCATTTGAAGACAAACCTTTCTTGATTGCCCCACCATCTAAAGATAGTTCAGTATTACCTGTAGTGTCCGCTACAACCAAATTAATCGCAAGGTTCGCCAAAGCTGGTGGCAAATTCAAATCGCCAGCTTGCGCAGTTAGAGTTTCTACAGTTGAAAACCAATCATCAGTTAAAAAAGCAGGCATGATCTTTCCTCAAATTATTTGTTCATTTGTGTCGACTATCCAGACGACATCATGTTGAAGCTATTATGCTTGTGCTTTGTTATATCATGATCATTAGCGCAAAGGCTAACGAATTTTGTACGCGCCGTTCAATTTTTGTAGTTCTATTTTTATTTATGTTTATAAGCAGACATCAACCCGCGGGCTGATGTCTACACGTTCTAAAATTACTCTGCAGCAAAGCCCAGATTGACCATATTGATCCGGCGGTTCTCGCCTTCCACCGCTTCTTCAGTTGAATCACCACCTTTGAAGTCGAATTCACGCTGGCTATCCAGAACTTCAAAATCAAATAATTCACGATCGACTAGCTGTGATGGCGAAACATTTTGCAATGCGCCAAAAATGCTGTGCAGACGTTTTGGATGTGCTTTATCCCAATCACGTAACATGTCATTGATAATTGCGCGCTGCAGGTTGTCCTGAGAGCCACATAAATTACATGGAATAATTGGAAATTGACGCATTTCTGCATATTTAATGATGTCTTTTTCTTCCACATAGGCCAGTGGACGAATCAGAATGTTCTTTTTGTCTGAAGACAACAGTTTTGGTGGCATAGCTTTCAAGCTGCCGCCATGGAACAGGTTTAGGAAGAAAGTCGCCAGGATATCATCACGATGATGGCCTAAGGCAACCTTGGTCGCACCAATTTCCTGCGCAAAACCGTATAAAGAACCACGACGCAAACGCGAACAGACTGCACAGTAGGTTTTACCTTCAGGCGTCAACTTTTTGGTGATGCTGTAGGTGTCTTTTTCCAAAATGTAATACGGAATGTTATTTTCTTCTAAATAACGCGGTAATACATCTTCCGGGAAGCCTGGCTGTTTCTGGTCCAGATTCACAGCCACTACATCGAAATTGATCGGTGCGATGCGCTTGAACTGTAGCAGGATATCCAACAGGGTATAACTGTCTTTACCACCAGAAATACACACCATGACCTTATCGCCTTCTTCAATCATCTTGAAGTCACGAATGGCATGTCCGACCTGGCGGCGAAGCTTCTTCAACAAACGGTAGTAGGCTGAGCTTGTTGGCAGTTCAGGTTTGAAATTAAATCCTTGTTCGGACTCAACTGGCGAGTACATAGACGAGATTAACCCATAAAAAAAATACCGCGCAATTTTAGCCGATTCGGACCGCTATCGCATCAAAAGAATTTATTTTCATGAAAATGTCTTATTAGTTTCATTTTCATGTTTTATTTAGATTGATATATTGAACGATTGCGTTCATTTTTTAGTCAAGATGCTTATCTTTTGGACTTTTCCACAGTTGTCCACAAAAGCTGTGGATAACTTTGTGGATTGAAACAGACTTGACAACTTGTCCGGCTCAAAAGATAAGGCTTTTCTTTGAATTGATCATTTTTTGATCAATTTA
Organism: Acinetobacter sp. YH12226; assembly: GCF_013417805.1. Taxonomy (GTDB): domain Bacteria; phylum Pseudomonadota; class Gammaproteobacteria; order Pseudomonadales; family Moraxellaceae; genus Acinetobacter. Next base: position 186,074 of record NZ_VPDG01000001.1, read on the forward strand.
ATTATTTATAAAAATCAATTAGTTAACCCTGTCAAGCCTAAGGTTTTAAATTAAATCATATTTTTTTTTCTATCGCTAAAATGTAAAAAATGACTTGCATTTACAAACTCGTTTATAAATGCAGCGCACAAGTCTTTTCATTCCGTAATTTTTTGTTAAACTCTTTATTAAATTTTTCTCGCTTGTGTTTACTTAATATAAACAATGAAAATAAATGTGCATGTTTTGGGGCGTTATGGGATCAGTGGTTTGCTATTGGCAAGCTGTTGTCATTTTGCTTATGCTGGTCAAACGATCTATCAATTACGCGACAGTAATGGCAGTACTTTATTGACCAATAAGAAAAGTCGCTATAATCACCTGCAGGTAGAAAAGAAAACTTATTATCCCGACAGCAATATTCATAGTTATAGTAACTGGGGCTCGAGTGAAGCTTCCGTGTTACCTAGCTATAGTAAAAATAAAAATGCCTATGACTCGATCATCCGTCAGGCAGCACAAACCTATGGCGTGTCTGAAGGCTTGATTAAAGCTGTGATGCATACCGAATCCGGTTTTAATGTACAGGCACGCTCTCCAGTCGGTGCACAGGGCCTAATGCAACTCATGCCGGCGACTGCCCGTCGTTTTAATGTCAGCAACGCTTATGACCCGCAGCAGAATATTATGGCAGGTGCCAAATATCTGGCCTGGTTATTGAAACGTTTTAATGGCAACACCACCTTGGCACTGGCAGGCTATAATGCCGGTGAAGGTAATGTTGCCAAATATAAGGGTGTGCCACCGTTTCGTGAAACTCAGGACTATGTCCGTCGTGTCAGCAGCCGTTATCAGAACTTATATGCTCAGGGAATTGGCAATACTAGTTCTACCTATACAGCATCTTCTGGTACTGGCCGTGTGATTGCCAGTTCTGACAATTATTCGATTGAAACCACCACAGCTTCCAATATTCAGGCTGCCAAGTATCAGCGTCAGATCATTGCTCAAGCGGATGGCAGTTTCACCGATGCACCGGCAGGCTCATATGCCACCGCGAATGCGTCAGCATCTGCAAAAATATATTTAAGTGAATAACTCCTAAACAGCTTTGTTTTTAAAGACCTATGTTTCAATTTGCACAAAAAATATCCTGTTTTTTTTGTAGCCAAATGCTATTTTTTCCTTGAATTCTTCTCGATTTCACCGCATATTGATTTCAATGATTTACATTTAATAATCAGATTATTTTTCTGTAATAAGAGGATTTCTCAATGATGCGGATTGGTTTGTTCTTGCTAACCAACCTCGCGGTACTGGTTGTAGCTGGCATTATCTTGTCACTCTTCGGTGTCGGTAGTTACCATGGCGCAGGTGGCTTGAATCTAGGCAACCTGTTGGTCATCTGTTTTGTGTTCGGTATGGTCGGCTCAATGATTTCCCTGTTCATGTCTAAATGGATGGCGAAAAAGACCACGGGTACTGAACTGATTGACCCGAATGCACCTCGTAACCAAGCTGAAGCCTGGTTGCTCCAAGAAGTTGCACAACTTTCTCAGCGTGCAGGCATTAAAATGCCGGAAGTGGGTATTTTCCCCTCTTACCAGTCGAATGCCTTTGCCACCGGCTGGAACAAAAATGATGCTCTCGTTGCGGTATCAACTGGCTTGCTTGAGCGTATGAACAAAGACGAACTTCGTGCAGTATTAGCGCATGAGATTGGTCATGTCGCCAATGGTGACATGGTCACTCTGGCACTAATCCAAGGTGTTGTGAACGCCTTCGTGATGTTCTTCGCACGTGTCGCAGGTGATTTTATTGACCGCAATGTCTTTGGTCGTGAAGAAGGTGAAGCCCCGGGTATTGCCTATTTCGTGATTACTATTGTGCTGGATATCGTGTTCGGTATCTTGGCATCGTCGATTGTGATGTGGTTCTCTCGTCACCGTGAATACCGTGCTGATGAAGCAGGTGCACGTCTGGCAGGTAAACAAGCCATGATTTCAGCATTACTGCGCTTACAGGCAGAATCTGAAATGCCAGATGCCATGCCGAAAGAAATGAAAGCATTTGCGATTTCTGCGGGTAAAGAAGAAGGCTTTAGCCTTGCTGCATTGTTCCAGACGCATCCAAGCATCGAACAACGTGTCGCTGCATTGCAACAACTTGATTGTGCTTAAGTAAAACTTTATTTTTGATTCAAAAAAAGCCTGCTAATTGCAGGCTTTTTTTATTGGATTCAATTATTCTTTAGCTGACCTATCATTGGCTGAACCATTGATACAGCGCCATAGCACCCCACCCGATCGCGAAGACAAATACAATCAGGAATAAAGTACCTAAAATATCGGGGATATGAATCCAGATCCAGGCCACCACGGGATTGCGCCAGAATGCAGATTGCTGTTGTTTGCGCTCCAGACTTTCATGCAAAAATGGATGCACCACATGCCGGTCACTGCTAATCTGATATTCCTCACGAATATGCAAGTGCACGACATCGAGTGCCTTGCGACTGGGCCGGATAAAAATATCAAAGACCGTGCCCGCCACCGGAATAAATCCTACTACCGCATCGATCGCCGCCATCTTCATCACTGGATTGAGTTTGGCACTCGGCACCCCGATCTGTTTGGCCTTATGAATGGCATAACAGGTCAATATAAAACCGGCAATATCTCCCGCAACCGGAATCGTACTCAAAGCCGCGTCTGCCCCTACTCCTTGCTTGGTAAACGGAATACGTACTACGGAATCCATTATATTGGCAAACTTGGCCAGATCACGTTCCAGACGTATCACCTCTTGTTGGCTTAGTTTTGGTTTTTGTCCAGGCTCAGGCATAGGTTATTCCAGAAATGATGCTGATTTTCTTGAGCATAAAGTATTTTTTCTACGCTGATGTATCAATCTGTGAATTAAAACAATAATTTGGAAGCAACGAATAAATACAGAATCACACCGGTAGCATCGCAGATAGAAGTCACCAACGGCGCCGAAGCACTGGCAGGATCAAGTTTGAGTTTATTTAAAATAAAAGGCAGACTCATGCCGATCAGGCAGCCCATCAACACAATCCCGAGCATGCTGATGGCCAGCACCACAGCTACCATAATATCTCCCCGAATATAACCCAGAATGGATACCGCAATCGCCATAGTGCCGCCTAAGCATAGCGCCACCAGAGATTCACGACTGAGCAGGTTAAACCAGTCCTTAAACTCGACATTGCCTGTGGCCAAGGCACGCACCATCAAGGTGGCTGATTGCGAACCGGCATTCCCGCCACTGCCCACCAAAAGTGGCAAGAAAAATACCAGCACGATATGTGCGGCAATGATCTCTTCAAAGTGTGCAATCCCGACTCCAGAGAGCAGACTGCCAAAAACCAGAATGACCAACCAAAAGACCCGCTTCTGATACAGGGTCAAAATCGGGGCAGTTTTAAGGCTCAACTCAGTCAACGGGGTTACTGCACCCGACTTTAAAATATCTTCAGTGGTTTCGGCTTCGACAATATCCATAGCATCGTCATAAGTAACAATTCCTAAGAGTTTTTGCTGTGCATCAACCACAGGCAGAGCAATAAAATCATAATAGGCCAAGGCTCGAGCTACAATTTCCTGATCATCTGTTACCTGAGCAGAAATCACTTCGCGTTGCATTACCTCGGCAATGCTCAGCTCAGGTAAGGCCTGTATGATCTGCCTTAGGGAAATCACACCGATCAGCCGTTCTTCTGCATCGACAATATAAATCAGATACAGGGTTTCCTGCCCGGCGGCCACTACACGTAAAGCCTGTATCGCTTCACCCATGGTTAAATCGGGTGAGAGCGTCACAAAACGTGAGCTCATCATGGCACCCGCTGTACCTTCCGGATAGATGGCCAGATCTTTGAGTGTCTGCTGGGATTCTTCAGATAATGCGCTCATCAATTGCAGCTGTAGCGGCGGCGAAAACTGCTTATAAATATCGACAAAATCATCAGAAGGCATTGCATCCAGAATGGGAACAAGTTCTGAAATAGATAAGTGCTGTGCCACGTTTAACTGCTGCCCTAGGGGCATAAAAGCATAGACCAAGCTTGGTTCATTCAGTTCCCTTAAAATTCGGGCCTGTTGCCGAGCATCTAAACGACTTAAAATGCGCGCCTGATCGGCGACATTCAGCTGACTGAGTAAACCTACAGCAATGTTGTGATTTTCAGAATGCAATTGTTGTTGGATATGCTGGATTTTTTCTGAAATTGTCGGCATAAGCAGCTCATTATAAAAGTCTGGCATTCAAGAGAGGTTTGTCCTGATCCCTATGTATCCTAATTTTTCATGTGAATAATTTTAATGATCATGCTGCAATATGACGATATTTTTTGTATAAATCAATTCCTCGATATTTAGCCAGAAAAAAGCCTGACTGAGTCAGGCTTGTTCACTTTCTAAAGATGGATGCTCTATCACCACTGATTGAGAAACCGTTTTTTTAATCATGAGACTACGGATCAATACATACATAAAGGGAATAAACAGCAGTACCAGGACAGTAGCAAATAGCACCCCACCAAAAACACTACTGCCAATCTCCTGCCGGCTGATTGCACTGACGCCCGTGGCAAACATCAAAGGCAATACACCCGCTGCAAATGCAATGGAAGTCATGACAATAGGACGCAAGCGTAAGCCCGCAGCCATTATCGCGGCCTGAACCGGAGTATGACCTGCCCGCTCTGCTTGTGCAGCAAACTCTACAATCAAAATTGCATTTTTACAGGACAGACCGATAGTCGTCAGCAAGGCGATATGAAAGTAAATATCGTTTGCAAAACCGAACCAGGCACAGAATAGAATACTCCCTCCCACGCCCAGAGGAATCGCGGTCAACCCCACAGCAGGAATCGCCCAGCTTTCATAGAGTGCCGTTAAACATAAGAAAATAAAGGCAATCGAAATTAGATACAAGAAAATAGCTTGCCCACTGCTGCGTTTTTCTTCTAGTGCGGCTCCACTCCAGGCCAAATTTACTCCGTCTTGTTCATCGACTAAAGCTTCGATATCTTGCATGGTTTGACTCGAAAATTGATCTTTGGGAATACCTGCATACACAGGCACGGCGTTATAGCCCATATAACGGTTTATACTATTCGGTCCACCTTGCCAATTCAGCGTAGTGAATTGATTAAACGATAACATTTCGCCTTTGCTATTACGGACATGCCAATGTGCCAAATCTTCAGGTTTAGAACGGAACTCCGCTTCGCCTTGCATGATGACCCGTTTGATTTGTCCACGATCAATAAAGTCATTGATATAGGTACCACTCCAAGCCGCAGCCAACGTACTGTTAAAACTTTGCTGAGGTACGGCATATTTGAGTAAACGTTCTATATCCAGTTTAATATTCAGCTCGGCACTTTCTTTGGGTACATCAAGTTGTAAATATTCAATCGATGATTTTGCTTTGGCACGGGTTTCAATCTCAGAGAAGGATTGCTGTAAAAACTCGCTACCCCTTGAATCTAGATCTTGTAACCAGAAGTCGACCACACGTCCATTACTTGACATAGAAGGCGCCATAAAGAAAATCTGGGCATTGGCATGATTGGCAAAGTGCTTTTGTGCACGATCTACAATGGCAAAGACGGTATCTTCAGGATTTTTACGCGCTGCCCAGTCCTTTAATACGACAAAAAGCTGACCACGATAAGGCCCAACTCCAACATTGTTTCCACTATACCAAATCCCAATGCTCTGGATGCGCTCAGATTCATGCTGCATTAAATAGTCTTGGACTTCACGCCCGACTTTTTCTATCTCAGAACGTGGTGCATTGCCCGGCATCACAATTTGACCCATGACAAAGCCCATATCTTCCGTTGGCATCAGCCCTTCGGGCAAGGTTTTATAAAGCCAGCCAAAGCCCAAAACACATATACTAAATAAAGCCAGCATCGTCATTTTAAACTGCATGCTACGTGCAGAAAGCTTTTGGTAACGCATGGTGAGTTTCTCCATGCCACGATTAAAACGCTGTGCCCATTTCGGTTGATGTGGTTGACGCTTTAGCAGTTGCGCTGCAAATGTAGGGGTGATGATGAGTGCCACCAATAAAGAAAGTAGCATTGCCACGACCAACGTGATGGAAAACTGACGATAGATGACTCCTGTCATACTGCCAAAAAATGCCATGGGAATAAATACAGCAGTTAAGACCAACGTAATCCCGATCAACGCACCGCTAATTTCCTTCATTGACTTTAAAGCTGCAGCCTGAGCATACAGATGTTCTTCATGCATCAAACGTTCAATGTTTTCCACTACTACAATGGCATCATCGACTAACAGACCAATCGCCAAAATCAGGGCAAACAAGGTAAAACTGTTCAAGCTCATTCCCAATACATACAGCACTGCAAATGTGGCTAAAACTACAATCGGAATGGTGACTGCAGGAATAATAGTGGCGCGCCAGTTTTGCAGGAAGATAAACATCACCAAAACCACCAGTACCATCGCTTCGACTAACGTTTTCGCGACTTGTTCAATTGAACTGGTAATAAATGGGGTTCTGTCCATGGTCATACGCAATTGATAATGTGCAGGCAAATTGGCTTGGGCATTTTTCAATACCGTTTGCATCTGCTCTGAAACCGCAATCGCATTACTCCGTGGTGCCAATTGAATCGATAATGCAGCGGATAAATGACCGTTGGTATAATTTAAATGGTTATAACTTTCTGCCCCTAACTCAACACGCGCGACATCTTTCAAGTACAGCACTGAACCTGAATCTGTTGTTTTCACAATAATTTTTTCAAATTCATCAATGCTACTTAAACGTGATCCTGCACTGACCTTGGCATTCATGTATTGATCTTGTGCTGTCGGTAATCCACCAATAGAACCAGACACAAGTGGTGCATTTTGTGCCTCGACTGCATTGCGAATATCACTCGGCATCAGATTAAATTGGCGTAGTTTATGTGGATTGAGCCAAATGCGCATCGCATAGCCTGCGCCATAAAGCTCCCCCTCACCCATCCCGTCAATACGGGAAAAACGCGGTTCGACATGCACCATTAAATAGTCAGCAAGCTCTGTAGGTGTCGCCTTCCCTGATTCGTCATATAAACTCAGTAATGCAAATTGATCATAACCTTGTTTATAAACAGCCACTCCATTTTGCTGGGTTTCTTCAGGCAATCGACTTAGCACACCATTGACCGCATTTTGCACTTGCAACAGTGCCTGATCGAGATCTACTCCTTGCTCAAACGACAGTGTCAGATTTGCACGTCCCACGCTACTGTTGGACTGAAAGCTTTCCAAACCTTCAATGCCTTTCACCGCTTGTTCTAAAATTTGCGTGACCGATCGCTCAACGGTTTCCGCAGATGCACCACGATACCCCGCAGAAACCCCTAACGCAGGTGCATCCATATTCGGCATATGCTCAATCGGAATTTTTTGCAGTGCAAAAATTCCTAATACCATCATGATAATGGCGATCACGGCTGCAAATTTAGGTCGATAAATAAAAAAGCGTGACAACATGAATAAAAATCCCCATCAGATGCATTCTCACGACGCATTCTTCTATGAATAGATGATTTCTATAGCAATTTTCACACCATACTGCAGACTCAACCAGCCATTGGATTAATCTTAAGGATAAAAAAATCCCCGTATAAACGAGGATTTTTTAGCTCTAGAGTTTTCCTTTGTTTTAAGCACGCGATTTTTTGATGATAAGTCGACGAATTAAAACATACATAAATGGAATAAAAATCAGCACCAGCAAAGTTCCAAAAATAACACCACCAAATACACTTACGCCAATTTCCTGACGACTCACCGCACCTGCGCCTGTAGCAAAGACCAGCGGTAAAATCCCTGCGCCAAAAGCCAAAGAAGTCATCAAAATTGGACGTAGGCGTAAAGAGGCACCTTCTAGTGCCGCTTCTACTACCGATTTTCCTTGTTGCTGCGCTAACGAAGCAAACTCCACAATCAGAATGGCATTCTTACAGGACAGACCGATGGTGGTTAGCAAGGCAATCTGGAAATAGATATCATTCGGGAAACCAGCCAGATAACTGAAAATAATATTGCCGCCAATTCCGAGTGGAATAGCTGACATCACGGCGGTTGGAATGCTCCAGCTTTCATATAAAGCTGCCAGGCAGAGAAAAATAAAGCCAATTGAAATCAGATACAGCCAGATCGCCTGATTATTGGACTGTTTTTCCTCGAAAGAAAGACCGCTCCAGACCACATCCACCCCTTCCTGCTCGGCAATTAAAGCTTCCACATCTTGCATGGCCTGGCCGGAACTGCTGTCTTTGGCCCGATCGGCTTCCATTTGCAATGCGGTATACCCCATAAAGCGGTTGACCACTTCAGGACCACCACTCCAGCCCACTTGCGAGAAGTTACTGAAAGGCACCATCTGATTTTGGTCATTTCGTACATGCCACTGTGCCAGATCTTCCGGCTTAGAGCGGAATTCAGCATCACCCTGCATAATCACCCGTTTAATCCGGCCGCGATCAATAAAGTCATTGATATAACTGCCGCCCCAAGCACTGGATAAAGTACTGTTGATTGCCGATTGAGTCAGGCCGTTGGCCATGGCCTGTTTCTGATCAATATTGACACGTAGTTCTGCTTTGTCAGGATTAGAACGCTTGCCCAGATTTTCAAAGCTTGTATAGTTGCCCGCCCGAGCTTCCAGCGCTTTAAATTGCTGTTCCAGATATTGCCGGCCATTGCCATTGATATCTCGAATCCAGAAATCCAGACCATCGGTTTGTCCCAGACCATTGACTGAAGCTGGCATGGACACATTAATTTGTGCATTGCGATTACTCTGGAAATGCTTCAAAGCCCGTTCACGAATCGATTGTGCAGTATTGTCCTGACCGGAACGCTCATCCCAATGTTTCAACGCTACAAAACCGGTCGCGAGGTTCTGACCAGTTCCAGAGAAATTTCGCCCATAACGGATCATCACCAGATTGACATTAGCTTGTTCCTGATCCAGAAAATACTTACGGACTTCTTCACCGATCTGAATGGTATTTTTCATCGGAGCGCCTTCCTGCAATTTGATTTGCAAGCTTAAGATCCCCTGATCCTCACTCGGTAAGAAACTGGTCGGCAAGGCACGATAGAACAGCGCAAACACACCGATCAATCCGGCAAACAGCAGCAAACAGATTGCCTGACGCTGAATCGTGAGTTTAGACAAATTCAGATAACGATGTTTTAAATGATCCAGTTTCTGGTTAAACCAGGACGCCCATTTTGCCGGTTTAGGATTCGGTTTTAGAATAAGCGCGCACAATGCTGGCGTTAGAATCAATGCCACCATTAAGGACAGCGACATGGCCGCAACCAAAGTGATAGAAAATTGGCGATAGATCACGCCAGTCGAACCACCAAAGAAAGCCATCGGAATAAAGACTGCGGTCAAAACCAGAGTAATTCCGATCAGTGCTCCACTAATTTCCTGCATGGATTCCAGGGCAGCGTCTTTGGCGGACAGTTGCTTTTCATGCATCAATCGTTCAACGTTTTCCACCACAACAATCGCATCATCCACCAACAGACCGATCGCCAGAACCAGCGCAAATAAGGTTAAGGTGTTGATACTCATACCCAGTGCATACAGCACCGCCATGGTACCCAAAATCACTACCGGAACAGTCACGGTAGGAATCAAGGTGGCACGCCAGTTCTGCAAGAAAATGAACATCACAATGATGACCAAAATCACGGCTTCGATCAGGGTTTTGACCACTTCTTTAATTGATTCTTGTACAAAAGGCGTATTATCACGTGGATAGGCAATTTTATAGCCTTCAGGCAATTGCTGGGAAATACGGGCAATTTCAGCTTTAATCAGATTAGAGGTGGCAATGGCATTGGCACCTGACGCCAGCGAAATACCAAGACCTGCCGATGGATAACCATTATTGGTACTATAAGACTGATAATTTTCAGCACCCAGTTCTACCCGCGCAATATCTTTCAAATAAATAAAGCTGCCGGCACGATCCGATTTGACAATAATATTCTGGAATTCTTCCACGGTTTTTAGCCGTGAACCCGAAGTAACTTTGGCATTCAGGTATTGCTCGTCTATGGCGGGAAGATCACCAATCGCACCAGCAGCGACCTGAGTATTCTGGGCTTCAATCGCAGCACGCACATCGCTTGGCATCAAGTTATATTGTTTTAATTTTACCGGATTCAGCCAGATCCGCATCGCATATTGTGAACCAAAAACATCAACCTCACCAATGCCTTCAATCCGGGAAATGTCCTGTTCCAGATGGGTCATCAGATAGTCGGAAAGTTCAATATTGTTGCTGCGCCCCGATTCATCATACAGGCTGATCACCATATGGGTATCACCGAGCGATTTAAAGACATTAACGCCTTGGCGTTGTACATCTTCCGGTAATCGGTTTAGTACCCCATTAATCGCATTTTGTACCTGAACCTGTGCGGTATCTGGGTCGGTGCCATTTTCAAAGCTAATACTGACCCGGCTGCGCCCTGAAGAATCACTACTCGAACTGAAATACAGCAGATGATCAATGCCTTTGATTTGCTGTTCCAGCACTTGAGTCACACTTTCTTCCACAGTTTCCGCAGAAGCACCGCTATAAGTTGCTGCCACCGTTATCCTTGGCGGGGCAATGTCCGGATAACGTTCCACTGGCAGGTTCATCACTGCGAACAAGCCGATTGCCATGACAACAATCGCCAGTACCCCAGCAAAGATCGGGCGGTGGATAAAAAATTTAGACAGCATAAGTCCGGGTCACTTTTAATTAAATAGGGGTAAATTGATGCAGAACATAAGCATGCTATATCCAAATATTCAGTGACATAGCACTAGAATGCAAGAATTAAACACATAAAAACTGCGATAAAAACCAATCATGGAGAAATTATGGATAATCCCTCTTGAGCACGTTCTTGAGATTGCTCTTCCCTATTTATCAATAGCATTTTTCCAAACAAAAAACCCTGCAGATGCAGGGTTTTTTGGTGAATCAATTGAGCGAATTAAGCGCTGAACTGGTTCATTGTGTTTTTAGAATCATCACCAGCTTTCAATGCATTGTCACCAGCGAAGATTTCTTTGTGGTCATCACCGATGTCAGAACCAGCCATTGCTTGGTGTTTAACACATGCGATACCGCCGCGGATTTCTTTACGTTGTACGCCAGCAACATAAGCCAACATACCTTCAGTACCGAAGTAACCTTGAGCAAGCTCATGAGTAGAAAGCGCAGCTGTGTGGTAAGTCGGAAGTGTGATCAAGTGATGGAACACACCAGCTTCACGCGCAGCGTCTGCTTGGAAGGTACGAACTTTTTCGTCAGCTTCAGCAGCCAGTTCAGTTGCATCGTACTCAGCGCTCATTAACTTAGCACGGTCGTAAGCAGAAACGTCTTTACCTTCAGCAACCCAACGGTCATACGCTTGTTGACGGAAGTTTAAAGTCCAGTTGAACGAAGGCGAGTTGTTATAAACAAGTTTCGCATTTGGAACTGTTTCACGTACACGGTTAACCATGTGAGCGATTTCAGCAACGTTAGGCGTCGCAGTTTCGATCCAAAGAAGGTCAGCACCATTTTGTAGGCTAGTTACACAGTCAAGTACAACGCGGTCAATTTGAGTGCCTTCACGGAACTGGTATAGACCAGAAGCAAGACGTTTAGGACGGTGAAGTTTACCATCACGCTTGATCAGGATTTCGTCTTCTTGCGCTTCTGAAATGTCAATTTCAGTTGTGTCTAAGTAGCTGATGTATTGAGAAGCGATGTCGCCTGGCTCTTTAACCACTGGGATTTTTTGAGTCAAGTCAGCACCTTCAGAGTCAGTACGTGCAACGATGATACCGTCGTCAAGACCCATTTCCAGGAATGCATAACGAAGCGCGTGGATTTTCGCGATGAAGTCTTCGTGTGGAACTGTTACTTTACCAGCTTGGTGACCACATTGTTTCGCGTCAGAAACCTGGTTTTCGATTTGTAGTGCACAAGCACCCGCTTCGATCATTTTCTTAGCAAGTAAGTAAGTCGCTTCTTCGTTACCGAAACCAGCGTCGATGTCCGCAATAATTGGCACAACGTGAGTTTGGAAGTTGTCGATTTGTGAAGTGATTTCAGCTGCTTTAGCAGTGTCGCCCGCTTCTTGTGCTTTTTTAAGTGCACGGAACAAGTCGTTTAATTCTTTCGCATCAGCTTGACGTAAGAAAGTGTAGATTTCTTCGATCAATGCAGGAACAGAAGTTTTTTCGTGCATAGATTGGTCAGGAAGTGGACCGAATTCTGAACGAAGCGCTGCAACCATCCAACCAGAAAGGTAGATGTAGCGACGTTCAGTTGTACCGAAGTATTTTTTGTTCGCAATCATTTTTTGTTGCGCGATGAAACCGTGCCAGCAACCTAGTGATTGAGTGTATTTGCTAGAGTCTGCATCATAAGCAGCCATATCACGACGCATAATTGCCGCTGTATATTTCGCAATGTCTAAACCAGTTTTGAAACGGTTTTGAAGTTGCATACGCGCAGCATCTTCAGGACTGATGTCTGCCCAAGTGTTACCGAATTTCGCTTTTAATTCGCGGATTGCATCAATCGCTGTTTGGTATGTAGTCATGATATATTCCTGTAATAATATTAGGATTTTTCTGCAACGAACCGCTCAAATCACACCCTCAATGACTTGTTCAGATTTTCGACGATCCGTTGGGATAGCTAAAGATTAGTGGGCTTATGAAAATTAATCCAATAGTCTGCAAGAATCTTCAGTATTTATTTAAAAAATGAGTAGATCAAAGTCTTAGTACAATCTTGATAGATTATATTAAGATTATGTTTTATATATATTTATTTAAAAATAAAAATGGATAAAATTTCCACGTGTTGCTTAAAAATAATTCATTAGACTTAAGTCTGGATATGGGGTTTATGCCCTTTTATCTTTAAAAAATACTGATCTTTGATGATTTATTCAACTTGATGAATTCTCGATTTAGTGTACTTTTCACTCAAATACTGAACGTAAGAACAGCCTTTCTCATGTTCTTTTAAAGCGAAAAGATGGTTTTCATTTCCCTCTATAAAAAGGCTAAATGATATTCTATTTAACGTGCATCTTTTCTCTTATGTACACTTTGAATAATGGAGCTTAAGCCTGTGTTAATTTTGTAAACTTTATCAGTGAGCACATGGCTTTTTTTCATCGACGCTTTACACAAGGCCCGGCAATTATGGCATAATCTTCATAATTTCTTGTATTTATTCTCGGTATTTCTTTTATGAATCTGGAGCGGGTCGATCTCAATCTATTAATTTATCTTGATGTACTTCTTCGCGAAAAAAATGTCACACGTGCAGCAGAACAACTGGGCGTTACCCAGCCTGCCATGAGTAACATCTTACGCCGATTACGCAATTTATTTAATGATCCCCTCCTGATTCGTTCTTCTGAAGGCATGACACCCACTGAACGTGCCTTAGAATTGCAGCCCCGCATTCGAGATGCGCTCGCTGATCTGTCGATGATCCTGGAACCACGTACCGAGTTCCGTCCATATACCTCAAATCGTGTCTTCCGGATCATGACCTCGGATTATGCAGAAGCCACGTTGGTTCCACGTCTGGTTAAAGCCCTACGTTCAGAAGCACCGAACGTGGTATTAGACTTCCTGACGCCAAGTGACGTGTCATATCGTGACATGGAACAAGGCAAGGTCGATCTGGCAATCAACCGTTTTAATGAAATCCCGCAAAGTTTTCATCAGGTTTTGGTCTGGCGTGACAGCTTTTCTTGCCTTTTAAATAACAAGCATCCTGCTGCAAGCAACTTAAACCTTAAAAGTTACCTGGATGCACAGCATATCTGGGTTTCCAAAACCGGTATGGGTGTTGGCTTCGGGGTAAATCCTGAAAAACAGGCCGGTTTAGGCTGGATCGATCAGGCTTTAGAACGTATTGGCCAGAAACGTAAAATCTCAGTCTTTACCCGTCACTACCAGATGCCGGGGTTATTGGCTGCCAATGTCGATCTGGTCGCAACACTGCCTTCACGCATTGCACGTTTGCAAGCCAAGAATCACAATTTAATTCTCAAAGATCCGCCGTTTTATATTCCTGAATTTGAATTAAAAATGGCATGGTGTCCTTTATTGCATCATCATCCTGCACATCGCTGGTTACGTCAGCTGATTCTGTATGTCGCCCGTCAAATGATTGAAGAAGAAAATCGTGAATTCCTGAACAATAATTCTCAATTTTCACCCTATTAAACTCAAATTCTTCTAAATTCTTATTTTTTAAGATTATACTTTGAAGACTTGAGAGGTAGTTTTTACACCTCAAGTCTTTTTTTGTGTTAAAAATATCCCAAGATACTATTCATCCACAGGTGGATTTGTGAGCCTCTTACAAAATATCGTGATTATCTTAATACTCATCGCGGGGGCCGGTTTTTTATCTTTAACAGAAATCGCCCTCGCAGGTGCCCGTAAAGTCAAACTCAAAATTCTGGCTGAATCGGGTGAACATCGCGCTCAAAAAGTTTTAGATCTACAAGAAAATTCTGCTGACTTCTTCGCAGCCTCTCAAATCGGTTTAAATGCAGTCGCTATTCTCGGCGGTATTTTAGGTGAAGGCGCTTTCCGTCCTTATATTTTTAATTTTGTTTCCCGCTTTTACCAGGGTCCTTGGACTGAAAATATCAGCTTTGTGCTTTCTTTTACTGTCGTTACTTCTTTATTTATTTTATTTGCAGATTTAATGCCGAAGCGTCTGGCCATGATTGCGCCAGAAAAGATCGCAGTCTCAGTCATCGAGCCAATTCAGATTTTCATTAAAGTCTGCAAACCTTTGGCCTGGTTTATCAATGCCATTGCTAACATGCTGTTCCGTCTGTTTAAAGTGAATACCATCCGTGATGACAATATTACTTTTGATGATATTTCCGCAGTGATGGATGCGGGTGCACAGGCCGGTGTACTACAAAAACAGGAACATCATTTCATTGAAAATGTATTCGAGCTTGAAGAGCGTAACGTTCCTTCGAGTATGACCACACGTGAAAATGTGGTGTTCTTTACCTTAAATGAACCGGAAGTAAGTATTCGGCAAAAGCTGGCGGAATATCCCTATTCCAAGTTTCTGGTGTGTAGTAATGACATCGACAGTGTGATTGGCTATGTCGATGCCAAAGATATTCTGGTGCGTATTTTGAATAACCAGTCGCTGCTGCAACTCAATGAAAATACCATCCGTAATGTCCTGACTATTCCTGACACTTTGACCTTATCGGAAGTTCTGGACCGTTTCCGTTCCACCAAGGAAAAGTTTGCCGTCGTCATTAATGAATATGCGCTGGTCGTTGGCGTGATTACCCTTTCTGATATTATGATTACCGTGATGGGTGACTGGGTGACGCCTATTGAAGCCGATCAGCAAATTATTAAACGTGACAATAATTCCTGGCTGATTGAAGGCAGCACGCCGATTGAAGACATCAAGCATGCGCTTGAAATTGATGAAATGCCTGATGATGAGAACTATGAAACCATCGCTGGCTTCATGATGTATAAATTACGCAAGATTCCACGTCCTGCAGATGCCGTGATATTTGGTGCTTATAAGTTTGAAGTGGTGGATGTCGATCATTTTAAAATTGACCAGTTGCTGGTGACCCGCCTAATCGAAACCAATTCAGTTATTCAAGAAGAATCAGATTAATCTGGTTCTTCTTTTTAGCCCTCTATTCAAAAAATTATTCTAATAAAAAAATCCATAAGGTGAGTGATGAATATTTCTGCATTATTGGCATGTCTGTTTTTTTATTCAGCCCTGTATTTGTTTTACTTCTTCTTTGCCAAACAACAGAATCCCCTGCTTTTACTGGCAGCCATCATTCTGATGGTTTTAACGGTGTTCATTATTCCCTACCCGCATGAACGTCGCCGTCAAGGATTCGACTCCACCTTGAGATTTGGAGAGTATTTTTATTGGCCCTTGATTACCTGGTGGCGTTTATTTATTTTGCCCATCAGTTGGCTGATTGCACTGATGTATCGTGATTAAAAAAAGCACCCGAAGATGCTTTTGTTTATATCTAGTTACAGCTTAGATTTTTGCTAATAAAGCCTCAAGAACGGCTTGATAGTGAATCTGGATATCATCTTCTAAAATTTTGTAGGCATTATCGAATTGCACCATAGGCCAGCCTTCTTTCCAGAATGGGAAAATATTATGCAGGTCATGGGTGACAATTGCATCTTCACGCACAATTGCTTGGGCAATTTGTGACAGTACCTGTGCAGTTTCAGCACCATCAATTGCCATATAATCAATACCGCGCGCTTTTAAAATACGGATCCGGTCTTTTTTATAACGGATTTTTTTGATTTGTGCTGCATTTAGACCCAAAGCCAAAGATACGGCTTCGACAAACTTGTCTTCAAATGACTGATTCAATGCTACTAAGGCTGCTTTATGCGCTTCCTGACGACCAGCTTTAACACCCTGACGAATTGCTGCTTGCGCCTCAGTATTTAGCTCATCCTTTTTCATACTTTGCAGGATGTCTAAAATTTCGATGTCGCTTAACGCCTGAGGAGATTGATCAGTCATAAACTGTCCTTAAAAAAATAAATCTTGAATCGGCTATTTTCGCATAATTCGTGGCTAAAAAATCAAAATCTTCATGATTAAAACAGCGCTACGACCTGAAACTGCATTTCTTCTGCGATTTTGCGCAAAATCGACTATAGTGCTTCATCTATATATTAAATTAATCTCTGGATGATGCCCACTACGCAAGTGACTTTGTTGCTGCAGCAACTTAAGCGCCAATATCCGACTGCATTTAAAGGAAATTACCTGTTTTACAGTCAGATTAAAGTCCGTGGAATCTGGGGTAAAGCCAAGCTTTTAATTCCTTGGGCCTTGGCCGCCATGATTTTTGTTCCCATCAGTTTGATGTTAGGAGATTTCGTACAGCAATCTTTTGTGCAAATCAGCGAATTTCAGGCGCAGAGTTATGCCATGTTGGCCATTCTACTGTTCCTGATGTTGAGTCTCACCTTGATTCTGTACCAGATTCAGCATTCTTCTTATTCGCTGTATCAATTATTACGGCATACCCCGATCAAGATGGCTATTGTGATTCTGATGCAAGCGTTAAATCTGGTCTTTATACAAAGCAGTTTGCTGATGTGGAGCTTATTCTTCTTTGGCGTGAGCTTTGGTTTTGTGCGCTTTTATCGAGAAAATTTATTCAAGGAAAATAGTAAAAATACTGAGCACTATCAGCTACAACAATTACGTAAAATCTGTTTCTGGGCTTATAAACAAACCTGCCTGATCCGACTAAAATTACGTTTTTATTCAAGCCATGATCCTCGGTATGCCGAACTAAAACAGCAATTAAATCACTATGCCGGGTTATATACGCGGCTGCTGAAATATGAGCATCAATATTGTAAAACGATCAAGCATCTAGATGTCGACAGCTATCTGGATGAAAATTCATAGTTCTCTCTATCCTTTTTCATTGGTCGTCTTAAAGATCTGCAAATATTAACTTTTAAAAACGCTGATTTGCTGGTTTTTAGAATAGAAGCCACGGAATTGCTTGAAAAGAAAGCAATCATTTCTGAATTTGCTTGCCAAGCTTTATTTCGTCCTCTATTATTGCGCACATGCCCGAGTGGTGAAATCGGTAGACACAGGGGATTTAAAATCCCCCGCCCACAAAGCGTGCCAGTTCGAGTCTGGCCTCGGGCACCATTTTAATCTTTATTAAAATGGTGCAATAAAAAATCCAGCATTAGGCTGGTTTTTTTGTGCCTGCATTTTATTCTTTTAGCGCGAAATCCCCATGTCAGAATTAAAACACTTCGATCTCGCTACATTACAATTACGTCATCCAGACGCTTTTTTCCTGAAGCTGCGTTATAGCCGCTTTAAATTTAATGCCCTGCAAAATATCCAGTTTGTTCTCGCGATTAATTTACTCTCTCTTCTGATCTGTGTAGCCTGCAGCATCAGTTCAGTATTCCTGGAATATTATTTTTTCAAGAATGCCACGATTGCCTTTAATGTCACCTTAATTGTGCTGATGGCACTACTCTATCCCTATATCTGGCATGCACAATATCAGGCGCAATTCAGCTCCAAAGCCTATAGTCAGCGTTTGCAAAATTGTCTCTATCTGCAAATTCCAATTTTTCTATGCTTATTGCTCAACTTCTATCTGATTCATTCGGATGTGCTGGTTATTATCAGCATGATCATTTTAGCGCTATCCTCTTTTGGCGCTGTGATCTTGGAACCTTTATTTAAAAGTTCCTGTAATGCAATTGATCAAATCAGGTTGCAGAAACTCCGGCAACTGGCTTTTTGGGCTTATCAACAGTCCAGATCCAAAACACCACAACAGATTCAGGGTCAGTCAAATCTGCAGGCTTATTACCAGAATCTTTATCAGCAATGCATGAATGAAGAGCAACAATTACTCGGCTCAATTCGCTTTAATAGCTTTAAAGATTATTTGAACAGACAATAAAAAACCCTGCATCTGCAGGGTTTTCTTAAATCACCATTCACGATTGGTAATCAGTTCTTCCATTTCAATCTCGAACAGGCCGTGCTCTTGCACCACCATCATCATGGCTTCGGCAATATAATCCGCGGCAGTATCATCCAGAGACGAATCCAGATCTTCGAACTGAGGTTTCATGACATTAATATCAGCCACAGTCAGATTGGCAAGCTGATAAATCTCTTGATCTGACAAACCTGATTTAGCGACTTTTTGGGCAAAACGTTCGATGTGCTGCTTGATTTCAGCAACCAGAATATCGGGATAATACTCATCATCGAACATGGGGAGAAGTAAATCTGCAAACATTACAGGCACTCTAAAGGATGACTATCTAATCTAAGCGTGCCTATATAGCATATTGTTGCTTAAAAGCCAAACAACATTGCCAATGTAGGGATTTCCCAGCCTCGCTTTCTAAGCCATTTGCATGGCTTGCCAGACTTTAATCGCATCGGCTGTAGCCTTAACATCATGTGCCCGTACCATACATGCACCCTGCTGAATACTCAACAAATGCGCTGTTGCCGAACCTATTGCACGCTCTTGCGGTGCTGCACCATCTAGAACTGTCCCAATAAAGCGTTTACGAGATAAAGCAGACAAAATCGGATAGCCCATTTCTGTCAGTTTATAAAACTCTTGCAACAGCTTGAGATTTTGCTGGGCATTTTTAGCGAAACCAAAACCTGGATCAATCATGATATTTTCCGCTTTCACTCCCACATCCAAGGCATCCTGAACGCGTTGGGATAACTCACGAATCACATCAGCAGTGACATCTTCATATTGATCCAGATTGTTCATGGTGGTCGGTTCACCGCGCATATGCATGATGATCACTGGAATATTCAGCTCTGCTGCGGTCTGCAATGCATTCGGCCGAGTCAAAGCACGGACATCATTCCAGATATGCGCTCCGGCCTGAACTGCTGCGCGTATGACTTCAGGTTGCGACGTATCAATCGAGAGAATGATATTATGTTTGGATAAAGCTTCAACCACAGGCACCACGCGGCGAATTTCTTCCTCCACTTCTACTGCTGCTGCACCTGGACGGGTCGATTCACCCCCAATGTCGATG
Source organism: Acinetobacter sp. YH12226 (assembly GCF_013417805.1). Lineage (GTDB taxonomy): Bacteria > Pseudomonadota > Gammaproteobacteria > Pseudomonadales > Moraxellaceae > Acinetobacter. Next base: position 205,781 of record NZ_VPDG01000001.1, read on the forward strand.
ACGGTTGCGCCTTCAGCCATCATTTCCAGTGCGCGGGCGACTGCATCTTCTTTTTGATTATGCCAGCCACCATCACTAAAAGAATCCGGGGTGACATTGAGAATCCCCATTACATGCGGCTGGGATAAGTCCAATTTTAAATCACCAAATGTCCATACATGTGGTAACAAAGGCATCAGCTGCATGATTCAATACTCACTTAAAATAACCCCGATATTGTCTTATGGATAGTTAATTAAAGCAAAGATGAATAAGGCCAGGACCTAGATTTCGAAGTAATTATTTCGGGAATATTGCATCATCTTAGTTTGTAATAATGTTTTCACATCTGACCATTCACTTTCTAAAATACTATAGATGTAGCTATCTCGAATAGTCTGTCCATCTTTACGCAGCATATGACACCTGATAATGCCATCCCGCTTGGCACCTATTCCTTCAATCGCTTTCTGGCTAGGAAGATTCAAGTGATCAGTCCGAAAGCCGACAACCTGAACGTTTAAACTTTCAAAAGCATGTCTTAACAAGAGATACTTACATGCGCGATTTACATAAGTTCTGTGATAGCCCTTGGCATACCAGGTATAACCAATTTCAAAACGTGGAATTTCCGTCTTAATATCATGATAACTGGTAGTTCCAATTGCTTGACCGGAGTTTAAATCGATCACAGCAAAAGCCATCCTTTCACCTTGAGCTTGCTGTTCAAAGGCCTGCGAAAAATATTTTTTTAAGTTATGCAGATAAGGCACTGAGTTATATAAAATCTCGCCTAAATTTTCTTCAGCGCATGCGATGGCTAAATCAGAAAAATGTTCCCAGCTCAACGGTTCAAGACGAAGCTGGTAAACACTGGATTCCAGCACAGGTATATTCATTTTTGTTTTTCTTATTCATTTTTAATAGCTCAATATAACATTCAAAAAGATATGACAAAAATGACAAGCATAAAAAAACCACCCGAAGGTGGTTTTTTTATTGAACTTAGTTCGCTGGCAATGGCGGAGGAGTCAACGGACCATCATCTGGCGTTACATCAATCACAGGATTATCTGCAACATAGACTTTTGGTGGCTGAGGCTCACGACCTTCCATGATGTCACGGATTTGATCACGATCAATGGTTTCCCATTCCATCAAGGCTTTCACCATCGCATGGGCAATATCTTTTTTGCTTTCCAAGATATCGCGTGCGATTTTATATTGCTCATCTAGAATTCGACGAATTTCACGATCGACTTCTAGTTGTGTGGTTTCCGAAATACTGCGGCTACCAATACTGCCCATGAAAGATTGCTGTGCATCTTCTTCATAGACCATGACACCGAGTTTGTCCGACATACCATATTTGGTCACCATTGCACGTGCCATTTTGGTTGCACGTTCGAAGTCATTTGAAGCGCCGGTCGACATCTGGTTAATGAAGACTTCTTCAGCAATACGGCCACCAAACAAAATCGAAAGTTCATTCAACATTTTGTCTTTGTAATGGCTGGTCTGGTCAAATTCAGGCAGCTGCCAGGTAACACCTAAAGCCCAGCCACGTGGCATGATTGTCACCTTATGCACAGGATCTGTACCTGGCAAGCTTTCAGCAACAATCGCATGCCCTGCTTCATGATAAGCCGTCGCACGACGCTCTTCATCACGAAGTACCATCGATTTACGCTCAGGCCCCATATACAGCTTGTCTTTTGCATCTTCAAAGTCATGCATATCGACGGTGTTTTTGTTACGGCGTGCAGCAAATAAAGCAGCTTCATTCACCAGGTTTGCTAATTGCGCACCCGAGAAGCCCGGTGTACCACGTGCAAGAACTTTAACATCCACACCTGTCACTGAAGGCAATTTTTTCAAATGTACATTCAGGATTTGTTCACGACCTTTAATGTCTGGCAAACCAACCACAACTTGACGGTCAAAACGGCCTGGACGAAGAAGTGCTTTATCCAGTACATCTGCACGGTTGGTTGCAGCAATCACGATAATGCCTTCATTGCCCTCAAAGCCGTCCATTTCAACCAGCATCTGGTTCAGTGTCTGTTCACGTTCATCGTGACCACCACCAGTACCTGAACCACGATGACGACCGACTGCATCAATCTCATCAATAAAGATGATACATGGCGCATGACGTTTCGCCTGTTCGAACATGTCACGAACACGGGATGCACCGACACCGACAAACATCTCAACGAAGTCAGAACCTGAAATACTAAAGAATGGAACTTTCGCTTCACCGGCAATGGCTTTGGCAAGTAGGGTTTTACCCGTACCTGGAGGACCGACCATTAACACACCGCGTGGAATACTCGCACCCAGACGTTTAAATTTGGTTGGATCTTTCAGGAAATCTACGATTTCAACGACTTCTTGCTTGGCTTCGTCACAACCAGCAACATCAGTGAAAGTGACTTTAATCTGGTCTTCAGACAGCATTTTGGCTTTAGATTTACCAAAACTCATTGGGCCGTTTTTGCCACCTGCACCGCCACCCATGTTGCGCATAAAGAACATGAATAACAAAATGATTAAAAGTACAGGGAAACTTGCAATAAGCAACTGCATGAGCAAGCCTTGACGTTGTGGTGCTTCACCTTCAACCACAACATTATTTTTAATCAGGCTTGGCATCAGTTCAGGATCCTGAACTGCCGGACGGATACTTTCAAACTCTGAACCGTTCGATTTTTCGCCACGGATTCTTTCGCCGTCAATCACAACTTGTTTAATTTGGCCAGCATTGACCGCGGCAACAAACTCTGAGTAGTTCATTGTAGTCGGTTGATTGCGGTCACTGACGTTGCTGAAGATTAACACCAGCACACCCAGTATCACGAGCCACAATACGGCATTCTTAAAAAGATCGCTCAAAGCTTTATTCCCATTCCAATCTAATTTGATCATGCCCTGTTCAGGGTGACCTTAATACTTAAGCTGTAAATCAACTTACAATTATCTGAAAACGTACAAAATGCACAATTTTTAACGACTTGGCAAGTAGACTTATTTTAAAGCCTTCTTACGTCCCTGCCCGATCAGGAAAACTTCTTTAGAGCGAGCACGTGATGCCAAGGGTTTAGATGTTTTCAGAATATCAAAACTATCAACCACTTGCTTACGGAATTCGTCAAAACCTGAGCCTTGGAAAACTTTTACCACAAATTGACCTTTAGGGCCTAGCACCTTATTGGCAAAATCCAGTGCAAGTTCACACAAGTAAATCTGACGCGGTTGATCTACAGCCTTATTACCTGATGTATTGGGGGCCATATCTGAAATTACAACGTCTACAGTACGACCATCTAAAATTTCTAGCAGTTTTTGGAAAACTTCTTCTTCACGGAAGTCACCTTGCAGAAAAGTGACATCTGGTAAAGCATCCATTGGTAAAATATCAGATGCAATCAATAAACCCTTATCGCCAACAAGTTTACCGGCAATCTGTGACCAGCTGCCTGGCGCTGCGCCCAGGTCGACCACAGTCATACCAGGTTTAATGATTTTATACTTTTCTTGCATTTCTAAGAGCTTATATGCTGCACGCGCACGATAGCCTTCCTTTTGTGCCTTTTTCACATAAGGATCGTCTAAATGCTCTCTCATCCAATCACGACTACTTTTAGATAACTTTTGGTTGGTAATGCGTGTAGCCATAACTCTCTAAATAAAAAAATGTCTCATTATTAATTGTACGTGAAAAAGACTTATTTTGCAGTATACATGTGTATCTAAATCTAAGGCTTTTGCTCTCTCCGTGGACAGATTGAATATGATTATTTCCTGATAATTTACAGCGTTTATTTTTTGCTTTTGCTATACTAAGCCGTTTTAAAATTCAGGTTATCTCTCATGGCGGCTTTATCTATTCAGGAACGTAAGCGTTTACGTCAAATCGGACATACACTTAACCCAGTCGTGATGCTAGGTGACAAAGGTCTGACGGAAAATGTCATCGAAGAATTAGCGCGTGCTTTAAACGATCACGAACTGATTAAAGTTAAAATTGTCGCTGAAGATCGTGAAGCGCGTGCAGCGCTGATTGCTGAAATTTCAGAAGCGACTGGTGCTGAAGTGGTTCAAACTATTGGTAAAATTGCACTTCTTTATAAGAAAGCGGCAAAACAGAACCAAAAATTGTCCAATCTTGTTCGTTTCGCTCATTTGTCTAACTAAGTACAGGACTTATGGCAAGTTACGAACTTAGCGCATTTGATCGCCGTTTTCAGGCCATCTCTCTGGTTGCTGCCATTGAACAGCAAGGTCCATGTAGTTTAAATGTGGGCTTCTGGATCCGCGATCCAAATCATTACATCCTGTGGCCAGACATGGTAGCTGCACATCCCCGTCAGGATTTCTTGTGGGAACAGACCTGCTTTGAAATTTTTATTGGGGTTCAGGGTGAAGATTTTTATCGTGAGATTAATCTTTCCCCTTCTCAGGCCTGGCAGGCTTATCAATTTGAAGAATACCGTTATCCTGAAGATATGCCACCGCAAGCTGCGGATGATATTGAGCTGAATCAACTCAAACGTACGCATTATGGTCTTAATGTCAGTGTGGATCTGACTGATTTTATGGCAACACATAAACTGAAGTGGGAAAACTTGTTCCTGGGTTTATCTGCTGTTTTAAAAACCTCGCAGGGTGATCAATACTATGCCATGCAGCATAGTAGTCCTCAGGCAGATTTTCATAATAAACGTGACTGGTTACATGTGTTTTAAATAGATTGACGCTGTGCATCAGCCATTTAAAGTGTAACAGGCGAATAAAACGTGAGACTTAAAGTCTCACGTTTTTGTTTATTGCTCAACAATGATTGATCCTCTATGTAATTATTTTAGATTTTTTATCGTTTTCAACGTTCATATTTTAATGATGCAGATGATGCTGTTCCTGAATGGATTTCACAGCAGCATAAAGAATAAAAGCAAAAGTAATGATCATCAGAAGAATGGTCCCAAACACCAGTCCCAGTACTCCCAGACATAATACGATTACACCTAGATAAAGTATGCGCCCCAATCCGCTTTCCAGATTCAGTAGCATGATCAATATCAGTAAAATAAGTACACCTACAAAATGCTGTTGCATCGTGACCCCCTCTAATTGTTATTGTGAGTCCGTTTTGCTGCATAAAGACAAAGGAGAACATTTGATTGTTCTCCTTTTTAAATAGCGGCCTTTCAGCGCAGCCTAACTTTTCAGCTCAGGACTTTTGTCCGAGCTCTCTGTTTTCACCACGGGTTTGACTTTTTTCAGTACTTCAATGGTACTATCCTTAGAACGTTTAAAAGTATCGGTCAGATGTTCCTTATGCTTGGTCGAAATCTGACTGACATCTTCTTTCAGCTCTTTACCCAGATTGGATAAGTCTTCGACGACAGCGTTGAATTCTGTCTTGATAAAGCTTTTCAATTCGGTTAATTCTTTCTGCGAACCGAAAATCTGCTCCTTCAAAGTATCAATACGCTGTAACACTTCCTGCTTAAATTGACGCAATTGTTCCTGCACAGTATCGCTTAACTGTTTGGCTTCAACTTCAAGCTTTTCCTTACTTTCCTCGATGGTTTCAATTGCCTGATCTTTAGCCTCGACTGCTACTTTTTCAAGCTTCTCGGCAGTTTCAGTTACCACGCTCGGAGTGATTTTTTTAGATGTAGTAGATTTAGGTGCTGTAGCCATTTGTCTTGTTCCTATTGTTATATCGACTAAGCTATATTAGTAGATTTGATAAAAATTAAGATTTGATTTGTCTGACAATTATTAATTGCTTACATTTTTTCACATTGCTTACAAAACAGACTTCCATGCAAAAAGCAAGCCATTTATCTCATACTTTCGCTGCAAAGCCGTTGGACTTTAGGGGTCATTCTGCGTATAATGCCGTGTTAAGTTCAAGCGAGCAGACATAGGAGGGTAGGTTTAAAAAATAGCCTTCCTTTTTTTTCGTCTTCTCGCTTTTTTACAGCCTAAATTTCAGGAGCTTTGGTTTGAGCACCCCAGCAATTTTAGCCCTTGCCGACGGAACTATCTTTAAAGGTACTTCGATTGGCGCATCGGGTAGTACGACTGGTGAAGTCGTTTTCAACACTGCCATGACTGGCTATCAAGAAATTTTGACTGACCCGAGTTATGCACAGCAACTTGTGACACTGACTTACCCACATATCGGTAACACAGGCTGTAATGAAGAAGACGCTGAATCAGGTCGTATTCATAAGGTTTGGGCGAACGGATTGATCATTCGTGACCTGCCTTTACTGCACAGTAACTTCCGTTCAACCCAATCATTAGCTGAATATTTGGTACAACACAATGTTGTGGCAATTGCGGATATCGACACGCGTAAATTGACACGTATCTTACGTGACAAAGGTGCGCAAAATGGCTGTATCCTTGCTGGCGAAAATATCACTGAAGTTGAAGCGCTTGAAAAAGCACGTGCATTTGGTGGTTTAAACGGTTTAGACCTGGCAAAAGAATGTTGCGACCCTGAAGGTTTTGAATGGACTGAAGGCTCTTGGACATTAGGCAAAGGTTTCTCTCAACCAGAAGCTAAATTCCATGTTGTTGCATACGATTACGGTGTCAAAACCAACATCTTACGTATGCTCGCAGACCGCGGTTGTAAACTGACTGTTGTGCCGGCGCAAACTCCTGCTGCTGATGTACTTGCACTGAATCCAGATGGCGTGTTCCTTTCGAACGGTCCTGGTGATCCGGCTGCATGTGACTACGCAATTGAAGCTGTAAAAACAATTGTAGAAACCACTGAAATTCCAGTATTTGGTATCTGCCTGGGTCACCAGATCCTTGCGCTTGCAAGTGGTGCTAAAACCTTAAAAATGCCTCACGGCCACCACGGTGCGAACCATCCTGTACAAAATCTTGATAACGGTACAGTGATGATTACTTCTCAAAACCATGGCTTCGCAGTCGATGAAAGCAATCTGCCTGATGTGTTGCGTGTAACGCATCGCTCACTGTTTGATGGCACCAACCAAGGTATCCATCGTACAGACAAACCTGCGTTCAGCTTCCAGGGTCACCCTGAAGCAAGCCCGGGTCCACATGACTGCGCACCATTGTTCGATCATTTCATCGAACTTATCGAAGCATCTAAGAAGTAATTAAGGAAGCATCATGGCTAAACGTACTGACATTAAAAGCATCTTGATTATTGGTGCTGGTCCGATTGTCATCGGTCAAGCATGTGAGTTTGACTACTCAGGTGCTCAAGCATGTAAAGCCCTTCGTGAAGAAGGCTACCGCGTTATTTTGGTCAACTCGAACCCAGCGACCATCATGACCGACCCAACCATGGCAGATGCAACTTATATTGAGCCAATTACTTGGCAAACTGTTGCAGCGATTATTGAGAAAGAACGCCCAGATGCTGTTCTTCCGACCATGGGTGGTCAAACTGCATTGAACTGTGCCCTTGCCCTTGATGAGCACGGCATTTTAGAAAAATTCAATGTTGAATTGATCGGTGCGACCAAAGAAGCAATTGAAAAAGCTGAAGACCGTAAACTGTTTGACCAGGCAATGCGTAAAATTGGTCTTGAATGTCCAAAAGCTGACGTTGCTGAGTCAATGGAACATGCTTTAGAAATTCAAGCACGTTTCGGCTTCCCAGTAATTATCCGTCCATCATTCACCATGGGTGGTTCTGGTGGCGGTATCGCTTACAACAAAGAAGAATTCATCGAAATTTGTGAACGCGGTTTCGATCTTTCTCCGACTAAACAATTATTGATCGATGAATCTTTAATTGGTTGGAAAGAGTACGAGATGGAAGTTGTTCGTGACAAAAACGACAACTGTATCATCGTATGTACGATTGAAAACTTTGACCCAATGGGCGTACACACTGGTGACTCAATCACTGTTGCCCCTGCTCAAACGCTTACAGACAAAGAATTCCAACTTCTACGTAACGCATCTTTAGCTGTACTACGTGAAATTGGCGTAGAAACAGGTGGTTCTAACGTACAGTTCGGTATTTGTCCAAATACTGGTCGTATGGTTGTGATCGAGATGAACCCACGTGTATCACGTTCATCTGCCCTTGCCTCTAAAGCAACTGGTTTCCCAATTGCAAAAATCGCTGCGAAATTAGCGGTTGGTTACACGCTTGATGAGTTGAAAAACGACATCACTGGCGGTACCACACCTGCATCGTTTGAACCTGCAATTGACTACGTAGTTACTAAGATTCCTCGTTTCAACTTCGAGAAATTCCCACAAGCTGACGCAACGCTTACAACTCAGATGAAATCTGTCGGTGAAGTAATGGCGATTGGTCGTAACTTCCAGGAATCTGTACAAAAAGCCCTTCGTGGTCTTGAAGTGGGTGCTTCTGGTTTTGACGAAAAAATTGAAGTGGGTGCTGAAGGCGCGCGCGACAAAATCTTGCAAGAACTTAAAGTGCCAGGTCCAGAGCGTATCTGGTACGTGGGCGATGCATTCCGTCACGGCTTTACTTTAGACGAAGTATTCGCTGCAACGAACATTGACCGCTGGTTCTTGATTCAAATCGAAGACATCATCAAAACTGAAAACCAAATCAAAACTTTAGGTTTTGGCGACTTGAATGCGGACAACATCCGTGGATTCAAACGTAAAGGTTTATCAGATCTTCGCATTGCAGACTTGATGGGTATTTCACAAAAGCAATTCCGTAAACATCGTTGGAACCTGGGCGTAACGCCAGTTTACAAACGTGTCGATACATGTGCTGCAGAATTCGAATCTGATACAGCTTACATGTACTCAACTTACGATGAAGAATGTGAAGCAAATCCATCGAACAAAGACAAGATCATGGTGATCGGCGGTGGCCCTAACCGTATCGGTCAAGGTATCGAGTTCGATTACTGCTGTGTACACGCTGCCCTTGCGATGCGTGAAGACGGTTACGAAACCATTATGGTGAACTGTAACCCTGAAACTGTTTCTACGGATTACGACACTTCAGATCGTTTGTACTTCGAACCGATCACTTTAGAAGACGTTTTAGAAATCGTGCGTATCGAGAAGCCTAAAGGCATTATCGTTCAGTACGGTGGTCAAACACCTTTGAAATTGGCTCGTGCTTTAGAAGAAGCTGGTGCTCCAATCATTGGTACATCGCCTGACGCAATTGACCGTGCAGAAGACCGTGAACGTTTCCAGCAAATGATTCAACGTCTACAACTTCGCCAACCAAACAACAGCATCGTAAAATCTGCTGAAGAAGGTATGGCTGAAGCGTCTAAAGTAGGCTACCCACTTGTCGTACGTCCTTCTTACGTCCTTGGTGGTCGTGCGATGGAAATCGTGTACAACGATGAAGAACTTAAACGCTACTTACGTGATGCAGTTCAAGCATCTAACGAAGCGCCTGTTCTTCTTGACCGTTTCTTAGATGATGCGATCGAAGTTGACGTGGACTGCGTATCTGACGGTAAAGACGTGGTGATCGGCGGTATCATGCAGCACATTGAGCAAGCGGGTATTCACTCAGGCGACTCGGCATGTTCGATTCCTCCTTACTCTCTATCTAAAGAGATTCAGGACGAAATGCGCCGTCAAACCGTGGCTATGGCAAAAGAACTTGGCGTAATCGGTTTGATGAACGTTCAGTTTGCTGTAAAAGGTGAAGACGTTTACATCCTGGAAGTGAACCCACGTGCATCACGTACTGTGCCATTCGTTTCTAAATGTATCGGCGAATCTTTAGCGAAAGTTGCTGCACGTTGTATGGCGGGTCAATCTCTAGAATCTCAAGGATTCACCTCAGAGATTATTCCTGAGCACTTCTCTGTCAAAGAAGCCGTGTTCCCATTCAACAAGTTCCCTGGTGTTGACCCGATCCTTGGCCCTGAGATGAAATCGACTGGCGAAGTGATGGGCGTTGGTAAAACATTTGGTGAAGCGTTCTATAAAGCTGTTTTAGGTGCAAACGAGCGTTTACCAGGTCTTCCAACTGAAGGCGAAGTGAAACACGCATTTATCTCTGTACGTGACTCAGATAAACCACGTGCAGCGGGTATCGCAAAACAATTGATTGACCTAGGCTTCAAGATTCTTGCAACTGATGGTACATTTAAAGTGATTAGCGATGCTGGTCTGGAATGTGAACGTGTCAATAAAGTGACTGAAGGTCGTCCTAACATCGTGGACCGTATTAAGAACGGCGAAATCCACCTTGTGATTAACACGACTGAAGGCAAAAAGGCACAAGAAGACTCATTCTCGATCCGTCGTTCAGCCCTTCAAGGTAAAGTGTATAACACAACTACATTGAATGGTGCAGATGCAGTATGCCAAGCTTTAGCAATTAAATTGCCGATGGATGTATATCGTTTGCAAGACCTAACTAAAGGTTAATTCACTTCCAAGAAGTCCCGCCACCTTCTTGGTGGCGGGCTTTTTTTTATTTATAGATTCTATATCTTTCAACTGACTTTTGAGGGACAACATGCAACGTTATCCTATGACACCTGAAGGCAAAATTGCCTTAGAGAAAGAATTACACCAACTGAAAACAGTGGATCGTCCACGTATCACAGCTTCAATTGCAGAAGCGCGTGAACACGGCGACTTAAAAGAAAATGCAGAATACCATGCAGCACGTGAACAGCAAGGCTTCTGCGAAGGTCGTATTCAGGACATCGAAGGCAAACTGGGTGCAGCTCAGGTGATCGACGTAAAAGAACTTGAACAGAATGGTCGTGTGGTTTTTGGTGTAACGGTCACGATTGAAAATCTGGATACTGAAGAACAGAAAACCTATAAAATTGTAGGTGATGACGAAGCAGACTTTAAGATTAACAAGATCTCTGTGAACTCGCCAATTGCACGTGGTCTTTTAGGTAAAAACGAAGGCGACGATGTGAAAATTAATACACCAAACGGTGAAGTTGAATACGAAATTGTGAAAGTTGAATATCTTTAAAATTTAAAGCTGTTTAATTTAAAGCCCCTCGATTGAGGGGTTTTTTACCTTTATCTGCTTCCTACAAACGAATTAGCTCTGGGCTTCTTTTAAAAACCCCGATGCAAATAAATTAAATGCATGTAAAGCCTCAGGCAGTACCTGCTCAGGATGTTCGCTAGAAGCCACCCAGAGTGCTGCATTCATTGCAGCACCATTTAAAAATACCGCGGCAGCTTCCGGATCGACTGCTTTAATCCGGTCTGATACCAATAATTGCTCAACACATTCACGCGTGGACTGCAAACATCTGTTTTGACTTGGCCAGTGTGCAGGATCACCCAATACCGCAGGCCCATCGCGCAATACAATGCGCTGGAATTCAGAGTTTAAGGCATTTTGAATATAGGTCTGCCCTTCAAGCAACAATCCTTCCCACAGATCATCAGGCTGCTCCAGATGCTGCTGGGCAGATGAAGCCATTTCCGAATCGATCTGGTCGACCACTGCAGCAAATAAGCCTTTTTTATCACCAAAATGATGATACAGCGCACCACGAGTCAGCCCTGCTTCTGCCGTGAGCTTATCCATTGAAGTGCCAGCATAACCATATTCCGCAAACGCACGGCGTGCCACTTCTATCAGTTTCTTGCGGGTTTCCGCCATCTTTTGTTCACGAACAGACATGAATTACTTTACCTCATCATCACAAAAATTTTAATTGACATACGGGCCGTATGTCAATTATGTTTACATACGATGCGTATGTGAAAGTTAAATTGCTTTCACTCACTGATAAATTAGATATTGAATGAGAATAGACATGACTAGAACTGCGATATTTCCCCAAGACCGCCATGCCCTCTATGAACAGCATGGTTATTCTGCTGCGATCAAATCGGAAGACTTACTTTTTGTTTCTGGTCAGGTCGGTAGCCGTGAAGATGGCTCTCCTGAACCAGATTTCGAGAAACAGGTAGAACAGGCTTTTAAAAACTTAGCTGCAACTTTGGCAGCGGCTGGTTGTAGCTTCGACAATATTGTCGATGTCACTACTTTTCACACTGACCCCGAACGGCAGTTTGAAAGTATTATGAAAGTTAAACAACAAGTGTTTAATCAAAAGCCTTACCCAAACTGGACTGCGGTGGGCGTGACTTGGCTGGCAGGTTTTGATTTTGAAATTAAAGTGATTGCCCGTATTCCTCGTAGCACTTAAGCAAGGTCAGCACGTGCTTTAATATTCGATTCACTGGCTGAATTAAGATTGTTGATTCAGCTTAAAGTCCAATTCGGTATAATGATGCATTCCTTGTGGTTATAGCCTCCTCATGTCTGAAAAGTTAATTAATTCTCCTGTGAATCACTGGTGTGAATTCGAGTTCATCTCAAAAACGGTGAAGAATCCCAACATTCATATCAAAGGGAATTATTCGTATTATTCGGCCTATTGGGATCAGGGGTTTGAGCGTTGTGTAGTGCGTTATTTACATGACAGGCCTGCAACGTCTGAGAAGCCCATCGACCAGCTCTATATCGGTAATTTTGTCTGTTTTGGTGCTGAGTGCGTGATTATGATGGGTGGCAATCAACTCCACCGTACCGACTGGATTTCAGCGTTTCCATTCGATACACGCAGTTTTGTACCTGCTGGCGATACTATTATTGGCGATGGCTGTTGGATTGGCTCACGCGCTTTGATTATGCAGGGTGTGAACCTTGGTGAAGGCGCGGTAGTGGCGACAGGCGCAGTCGTGACCAAAGATGTGCCACCATATGCAGTTGTCGGTGGTGTACCTGCTAAAATTATTAAATATCGTTTTCCACAAGAAGATATAGAAAAACTGCTTTCCCTCCAAGTTTACAATATAGATGAAAAGCAGTTTTTAAAAATGCGTGAACAGTTGCAGACGGATGATGTGGTTAGCTTGGTAAATTTTATATCTAATTCATAAAATTACAGTCCAGTTTTTATATAATTCATCCAAGATTCAATAAAATCACTAGTTTTATTCAAAGGGCTTATTGAAAATGCAGACAAATACTCTATGTACTTGCTTTCTTTCCAACTAGCATCATCTCTAATTCGCTCAATATTATGATGCTCATGAATAAAGCTACTCATAAAAAAATCTTCAACTTTATAATCCCATTTCAATATATCTCGCACCCATGTAGTATCAGTAATTGCATCAAACTTAGTATCAAAATTTAAATTAAGGTTATGTTTTTTCATAAAATCCCTCTTATTTAAATACAGATTATTAGATAAGATTTTAATAATTATTTCAAAATACCTAATATAATCATGTTGTACTGTTAACGGTGTCATCATTAGGCTAATAAGAATTAAATTCTTGTTAGTTTCATTTGTCCTTAATAAAGCATATTGATTTAGCTTTTTAACTAACTCACGCGGATTTAATTTTTTCTCTAATTGCAAAGCTAAAACCCAAAAATAGAACTCGTTCACTTCATCTTTATTAGCCAACTCTCCTATTCGAAAGAGTTGTTCTTTGATAATATTTTCATAATTTTTTTCACACTTTTCTGAAGAAAGATGTACTGTAAAATCAATAAATTTTTCTAAATAATCACCATTCATCTCTGCTTCATAACCATACACACTTTTGATAGATTGTAATAATTGTGGCTTATTCATTACTAAAACAAAAACAATTTTTGGAATATCAAAAAAGTGCTTAATTCTTTCAATTAGACGAATTGCAAAATCGGGGCGACAGCGATCTAACTCATCAATAATAAAAACTAAAGGTTTTTCTAATTGAGCAGCAAGTTCGGCTAGTTCTTTCTTAAAATCCTGAATCGTTTGTTTTTCTATATGATGATTTTCAATTTTCTTTTCTATTTGCTCTTTTACTTTAGATGCTACTTCCTCACTAGCAACATCAAAAACATCCTTTCCCTCATCATAAACTGCTTTTATTGTCTCGCCTGCTCCACCTAAACCTATCCAGTGCATTCCAGCTTTAGCTGCAATCATTGGTATTACAGCTGCTAGAGAAATTAAAACCGAGGCAGTCTTTGAATTAAAATCATTAATCTCTTCAATACCAATTTCATCAGAATCTTTAAAAGCTTGGCTAATCTCTGCTGCAATCGTTAAGAAAGGATCATCTAAATAATCATTTGCGAAGGCATCTAAATAAATAACATCATGTTCTGTATCAGATAAATGCTTTGCCCAATGCCGAACAAACCACGTTTTCCCCTCACCCCAACGTGCATCCAAAGCTAATACAGCGCCACATTGCAAACGATCCACATAACGTTCTAATTGTTCACCTAAACGACGGCGATCCCACAAATCACCATCCCAAGCAGTTTGAATATTCTCAAAATTATCTTTCTGCCAATTTATTTGATCTATAGTCATTTTATTAAATTTCATTCGTTTACAATTCATTCATTATATTCATTTTAATTTTTAAAGGCATAAAAAAACCCACTCAATCGGAGCGGGTTTTTTCAGAATATGGTGGCTATGACGAGACTTGAACTTGTGACCCCCGCATTATGAGTGCGGTGCTCTAACCAACTGAGCTACATAGCCTTAAACTGTGCGCGCATTATGGGATTTTCTGTAAATCACGTCAACCCCATATTGTGCTGTTTGATCAAAATTTGTTGAAGTGAGCCGATAAGCCGGGTTCTGTCGTGAACGATCATTCCTCTAGGCGCACAATCACTCATGCGCTCAAGCGACCTACCCGAATCCAGCATGGGCCATGCCTAATGGATTCCTATTTGGTCTTGCTTCCGGTGGGGTTTACCTCGCCATGAACTGTTACCAGCCATGCGGTGCGCTCTTACCGCACCCTTTCACCCTTACCTCCGATTCCGATTGCTCGAAAACATAATGAAGGCGGTCTTCTCTCTGCTGCACTTGCCGTCGGTTTGCACCGCCCAGGCGTTACCTGGCACCTTGCCCTATGAAGCCCGGACTTTCCTCCCCTGCTTCAATCACGGAGATTTCCACAGCAGCGATCGTCTGGCTCACTTCGAGCGGCATAGTATCAAATATCGAGACTAATTGCTTGATGTTTTTTGAGCAGTCAGTTTTTCATACTTGGCTTGCAGCTGTTCCTGCGTTTCGACATGATTCGGATCCAGTGGAATACAATCCACCGGACAGAACAACTGGCACTGTGGTTGATCATGATGTCCGACGCACTCTGTACATAGGTCTGGATGAATCTCATAAATGAGTTCACCCATATAGATGGCCTCATTCGGGCATACAGGTTCACAGACATCACAGTTAATACATTCATCGGTGATATATAAAGACACGCTACCAACCTTGTTGAAGTTTACGCTCGAAGGCCGCAACCACGTTTGGTGGTACAAACTTGGTTACATCACCTCTTAATCGAGCAATTTCACGCACCAAAGTGGATGAAATAAAAGAATATTGTTCTGAAGGAGTTAAAAATACCGCTTCAAAGTGGGAGTCCAGCTGACGGTTCATATTTGCCAGCTGAAATTCGTACTCAAAATCAGATACTGCCCGCAAACCACGCAATACAGCAGTCGCCTTTTGCTCACGGAAAAAATTGACGAGCAAACCGTCAAAGCCTACAAATTCAACATTGTCCAAATGACTCAATGACTCTTTCGCCAATGCGACACGCTCTTCCAGACTAAATACCGGATTTTTATGATGACCGATGGCAATGGCTACCACGACTTCATCAAACATTCGCGCTGCGCGTGTTACCAAATCAATATGTCCATTGGTAATTGGATCAAAAGTCCCCGGATAAATCACACGAGTTTTAGACATCCATTTGTACTCTGTTTGTTATGTAGAATCTTATTTTAGCAAAAACTTGTTTTTTTGGTGAATAATCCTCATTAATTTAAAAAACTTCACCTTATTTCTAGTTGCGGTACAATAGCAGCACGTTTGGAAGTATCAGATTATGGCGAAAGCATCTATTGTAGTAAAAAAAAATAATGGCGGTACCATTGCACTGAATAAACGTGCCCGCCACGATTATTTTATTGAAGAGAAATTTGAAGCGGGGCTTTCATTAAAAGGCTGGGAAGTCAAATCAATGCGTGCTGGTCGTATGACCATCGTAGAAAGTTATATTACCTTTAAAAATGGTGAAGCGTTCTTGTTTGGTGCACAGGTTCAGCCCTTATTAAGCGCTTCAACCCATGTGGTGCCTGAAGCAACTCGTACCCGCAAGCTGTTGCTGAATCGCCGTGAAATTGAAAAGTTGATGGGTGCAATTAATCAGAAAGGTTATTCCTGCGTTCCATTGGCCTGCTACTGGAAAGGTCCACATGCCAAGCTGGAAATTGCTCTGGTGAAAGGTAAGCAGCTTCATGACAAACGTGCCACCGAAAAAGACCGTGACTGGCAACGTGATAAGGCGCGAATTTTCCATAAATAATGGATTAAAAGTTGAATATAAAAAAACCTCCGCATTTGGAGGTTTTATTATAACTTTAAGCTTTACCGCCCAGTCTTGCCAGAGTCAGGGCAATATATTCCCCAAACCAGAACGCGGTTTTTAAATCGCCTTCAGGTGGAGTCACTTCTACCGGTGCGTTATCTGACTGGGTCATTAAACCCAAAAAGCTCGACATCCGGTTTAGATCAGTCACGGCACGACCTGTCGGCATTAATGGTAAGCCACTCCATAGCATACCGTGCTGCATGGCGAACAGATTGATCTGCTGTAACACTGCCAGCTTATCGCCACTAAGTCCGCCACCATTGGTAAAAGCCGCTGCCAGTTTTCCCTGCCAGGTACGTGCCAACCAGCGCTTGGAAGACTGTTCCATAAATAGCTTCATGGCAGAGGTCAGGCTACCCATATAGGTCGGACAGCCAAATATAATTGCATCGGCGGCATCCAGTACATCCCAGTCTATATGTTCGACATTCATCATATGCACCTGAACACCGGTTTCCCGTGCACCATCGGCAATAAAATTTGCCACTTTAGCCGTGTGTCCATAAGGACTGTGATAAACAATCGCAACAGATTTGGAAGATAGGGACATAACGCTCAAAAGCCAAAAAATTCAGTTAAGTTTAACATTTTCATGTCATAAACACGAATGTCGCCATACGCCCTGTTTTTGGCTCACGGCGATAAGAAAAATATTCATGTGCTTGACGATAAGAACACTGATCCCCACCCAATACGGTATTTATGCCGTGTTGCTGCAAGATATAACGCGCAATCGCATACAGGTCGGCATAATATTTACCTGCCTGTTCACCGGCCTGAAATGCACTGTCCAGTTCAGGATATTTACTACAAAAAGCAGCTTTTACTTCAGCGCCAATTTCAAAACATGGCTGACTAATGGCCGCCCCGAGCCAGGCCCAAGTCGGCGGAGTTTGCATGGCTACAAGGGTATTTTCAATAATCCCACCGGCCAGACCACGCCAGCCGGCATGCAAATTGGCAACTTCCGTACCTTTCGCATTCCCCATTACCACAGGTAAACAGTCTGCAGTCATCATCATCAAGGCATGCGCCTTGCGCTGCGTCACCAGACCATCTCCGACCAGTGCGGTAAATGGCATCTGCTCATTAATGCTATGACAAATGGTGCTATGCGTCTGGGTCATCCAGGTAATTTTATCTACGCCAAAGGCAGCGAAATCCTGCAATAAAGCCATACGATGCTGTTGTACCCGTAGCGCATTATCCTGCACATGCAAGGCCAAGTTAAAACCTGCAAGCTCAGGCTGTGCGGATGGCTGTACTTTCGCATGGTGAACGCGAGTCTGGCCGACATACACACCTTGTGGAAGTCCTGGTACAAATTGCATCTCGATTCCTTGCTTTGACGCGAACTAAATAAAAAGATTAATAGGCTTTGTTTTCGGTACGCAGCACTTCAACCAGATTGGTAAAGTCTTCCGGCCACGGTGCTTCAAAGGTCATTTCTTCTTTGGTACGCGGATGGGTCAGACCGAGTTGTACAGCATGCAAAGCCTGACGCTTGAAGCCACGCAAAGTATCATCTAATAATTGCGATGCACCTGCAGGCATACGGACACGTGGCATATACACCTGATCGCCCACCAAGCCAAAGCCGATATAGCTAAAATGCACACGGATCTGATGGGTACGTCCAGTTTCCAGACGGGCTTGAACACGGGTAAAATGCTGGAAACGCTCTTTGACATTGTAATGCGTCACCGCGTCTTTACCACCTGGAAGTACGGTCATTTTCACACGATCCACCGGATGACGTTTGATGGGTTCATCAATGGTACCGCCAGCAATAATATTGCCGTAAACCACCAAGTCATACAGGCGATATACTGATTTTTTCTCAAGCTGTTTGCTTAAGGCAAATTGTGCTTCCAGATTTTTGGCGACGACTAACAGACCGCTGGTGTCTTTATCGATACGATGTACCAGACCTGCACGCGCCAGTTCAGCCGATTTCGGATAGTGATGCAATAAAGCATTCACCAAGGTGCCAGAACTATTGCCAGCGCCCGGATGTACCACCATACCGACTGGTTTGTTGATGACCATAATGTCATCATCTTCATAGATGATGACCAGTGGAATATCTTCCGGCAGACTGCGCGTTTGCGCTTCAAGCTCAACATTTAAAGTCAGGGTTTCAAAACCATCACTTTTAAATTTCGGCTTAACCGGTTGACCATTCACCAATAAATTGCCATCTTTAATCCATTGCTTTAATTTTTCTCGAGAAAAATCGCTCCAGACCATTGCGGCAATCTGGTCGATCCGTTGCCCGATATAAGTTTCATCCAGTTGAAATTGCAACGATAAACGTGTTGCAGTTGCTTCTGAAGTATGGTTATCTGCATCCTCAGAATCTTCAAGTAAATTGAAATCAGTATCAGGGATATTAAAATTGGAAGATTGTGCTTGACTCATTTGCTCATTCAGACAAAAGTGGTTTAATAGTGCAATTGTAGCTCATTGCCCGTATTAACAGAGGAATTTTTATGTCGCTACCACATTATAAAATGACAATGCTTGCTGTGACATTAGGCATTGCATCGGCAATGGTAGGCTGTAGCAGTAATCCAAAAAAAGAAGTCGTGGATAAAGGTCCGGAATCTAGCGAACAGGTTTATATTCAAAAAGCACAGAAAGCGCTAGATCGTAATCAATATACCGATGCAGCAAAACAGTTAGAAGCGCTGGAAACTTATTTCCCGACCAGTCAGTATGCCCCTCAGGCGCAGCTTGAACTGTTGTATGTAAAATTCCAGCAAAAAGATTATGAAGGTGCGGTTGCACTGGCAGAGCGTTTTATCCGTCTGAACCCGCAACATCCAAATGTCGATTATGCTTACTATGTACGCGGTGTCGCCAATATGGAACAGAACTATAACGGCCTGCTGCGTTATACCTCACTGAAACAATCGCATCGTGATGTCAGCTACCTGAAAGTAGCTTACCAGAATTTTGTTGATTTCATTCGCCGCTATCCGTCGAGTACCTATGCAGTCGATGCCGCACAGCGTATGCAGTTTATCGGTCAGGAACTGGCTGAGCATGAAATGAATGCAGCACGTTTTAACATCAAGCGTAAGGCGTATCTGGCAGCAGTTGAACGTGGCTTGTGGGTGATTGAGCATTATCCACAAACTCCGCAGATTCCAGAAGCACTGGCAACGGTTGCTTATGGCTATGCTCAGCTAGGTGATAAAGCGACTTCTCAGCAATATGTGGATGTGTTAAAGCTGAATTATCCGAATCTGGTGAAATCAGATGGTACGGTGAATCTGCGTGCAGCGCGTAGCGAAAGCAGTTTCTTTAACCGCGCGACACTGGGTATTTTTGGTAAAGAAGCCAAGACTGTAACCGACACCGATGCACAGTCAGATGCGCCAGAAACTGAAAAGCGCAGCATCACCAACCGTATTTCATTTGGTTTGCTTGATCGTCCTAAAACGGCTGAATAAAGCTGAATAAGTCCGGCAGCATCAGCAAATAAGACAGCGCTTTACAGGTGCATTTTCCTCAAGGGCAAGGTATCATACTTGCCCTTTTGCGTTGTCCGGCCAAGGCTTGAACAAAACGTGCAAAAGGTATACAAAGGAACTTGAAATATTCAATGTTCAGCCAGACTATTTTCATTTTTTCAGTGATTTAGACCTTAAATACCAGCGCGAGAAGCTCAACAGACCATGGCCATTCCTCAACATACGATTGATCAGATTCTCGATCGCACCGATATTGTCGATGTGATTGGTCAATTCGTAAAACTGAAAAAAACGGGCCGTACCTATTCAGGCTGCTGCCCTTTTCATCAGGAAAAATCACCGTCTTTCCACGTCTATCGTGATAAACAGTATTTTCACTGTTTTGGCTGTCAGGCCAACGGTAATGCCATCCGTTTTTTAATGGACATTGGCAGCCGCAATTTTGTCGAAGTGATGAAAGATCTGTCCAGTCAGACCGGCATCGAACTGCCTAAAGACAATACCGATTCCAATAAATTAAAATATAAACGTGAAGCAGCCAAACCTAAAATTGCGCCTGCTCAAGCGGCACCACAAGCTCAGCCGCAACAAAATAACGCCCCAACAGAAAATAATAGTGCTGCATCTACGGCGAGTTTTGACCCATTTGCAGAGTTTCAGGCAGTCGAACAGGATTTTTATGGTGACCCTTTTGCTTCTTTTGAACACCTGCCCATGGCAGAAGTTCAGCAAGACGGTAATCTCTATGATC
This sequence comes from Acinetobacter sp. YH12226, assembly GCF_013417805.1. Taxonomy (GTDB): domain Bacteria; phylum Pseudomonadota; class Gammaproteobacteria; order Pseudomonadales; family Moraxellaceae; genus Acinetobacter. The sequence goes on from NZ_VPDG01000001.1 coordinate 226,430, forward strand.
TGCTGGAAAATATCGCGCAGTTCTATGAGCGCCAGTTACCCAACAGCCCGAGTGCTCAGCAATACTTTAAACAGCGTGGTCTGACTACAGAAACCATTGCCTATTGGCGCTTAGGCTATGCGCCCGAAGACTGGCAACATCTGGAAAAAGCCTTTCCTCAGGATATTGAAGGCTTAAAACTTTTAGGTCTGATTCGTACCAGCGACAGTGGCCGTGATTTTGATCTGCTGCGTGAACGGGTGATTTTCCCGATCCGTGATACCAAGGGGCGTGTGGTCGGCTTTGGTGGTCGCGCACTCAATGACGAGATTAAACCTAAATATATCAACTCGCCAGATTCTGAGGTCTTCCATAAAAACCAGTTGCTGTATGGTCTGTATGAAGGGCGCAAGCAGAAAGCCCAAGAATGGCTGATGGTCGAAGGCTATATGGATGTAATTGCGCTCCAGCAATATGGCATTCATGGCGCAGTGGCGACTTTAGGCACAGCGAGTAATACCGACCACCTGAATATTCTGTTCAAACAGAGCAACCGGCTGACCATTGCCTTTGATGGGGATGCTGCCGGTCAAAAAGCGGCACGCCGTACTCTGGACATTGCCTTGCCCCTGCTGAATGATGGCCGAGAGCTGAAGTTTTTTGTCTTGCCCGCTGACCATGACCCAGATTCATTGATCCGTCGTGAAGGCATAGAGAATTTCAGACGATTGCTGGATCAGGCGCCGTTGATGTCAGACTTCGTGTTTGCTCACCTGACCCAAAATCAGGACATCACCACACCTGAAGGCAAGAGTCAGGTTATGGGTGAACTAAAAAATCTGACCGAATTACTGCCCAAACACGGCTCCTTCCGTTATCTGCTGCAGCAATTTTTCCGTGAAAAACTGGGCTTTAATCGTAAATGGCAACCTAAGGTCAATACAGATGCATCTTTAAGCTTTAGTACCAAAATTGATGCTGAAGAATATGTGATTGCGATCTTGATGAATCATCCTTATCTGTATATTCATTTTGAACCACTGCGCGCGCTAGTAGCGGAAGATCAGTTGCTGTTTAAGATTTTGAATATTCTGAATGTGATTTTTGATGACTTGCCGGATGATCCTGAACTGTCGATCTATTATGTGCTCGGTGCCTGCGCAGCCCATCATCATGAACTGCAGCATATTCTGCAGCATGCCAATGTCAGCGATTACACCTCATCGCCGGAACAGGCCGATAAGCTCGCGGCTGATTTTTCAACCAAGCTGCAATATCAGTGTTTAAAAAACAAGATTAAATCCAAGAAATTTAACAGTATTGCAGAAATGAAAAACCTGAAAATGCAGATTTATGAGATTGACCGCAAACGCTCAATGACCCTGTTAGAAGATTAATTTTTCAAATTATTGATTCTTTTGAATCCAATGAAGTCACTGCTAGCTCACATTATTATTTATAATTTTCTCAAATAATCAGGCTGGGTTTTATGTTGAAGTACAAATCAGCAAAGAACCAAGCTTCTCATCATGCTGATTAAAACGAATGCCTGGATTTACGACGTTTCGCGACTACATTGCCCAGTTCTTCCTGCAACAGCTCAAAATAGGCAGGATCTTCTGCTTTGGCCGCCTCACGCAGCACAATAGAGGTTGGATGCAACAGTTTTTGAGTTAAGCGATGCGAAAACTCGGCCAGTACAATGTCTGCCTTTTCGCCCTTGGCAATTCGCTGCATTGCCAGTGACAATTCTTCCTGACGTAATGTTTCCCCGTGGTCACGGTAGGCATGAATGGTCGCCCCGGCCTGTTTGACCTTTTGCTGGGTCATCAGTTCTGTAGCCAACTGATTGACCATGATCTCGGCTTCAACAGCCGCTTGACGGCGCTGTGCCAGATTTTCCTCAATCACGCTTTGCAGGTCATCGACCCCATATAGATAAACCCCATCCAAGCTTTCTACTTTGGCATCAATATCACGTGGCACGGCCAGATCTACCAGTAGCATCTGCTGGTAACGACGTTTTTTCAGTGCAGCCTTTACATCGGTAAAATGGATCACTTGATGCAAACTGCCGGTACAACTGGAAATGACATCGGCACGATGCAGATTTTCTGCAAGCTGATCAAAACCTATAATTTCGACCTCAACCCGATGTGCAATTTCCTGTGCCAGGATATCCGCACGCTCGCGGGTACGGTTACAGATAATGATTTTGCCCACCCCCATCTCTGCAAGGTGTTTGGCCACCAGACTGTTCATCTCCCCGGCTGCCACTATCATAATGGTCAGCTTGTCCGGATGACTAAATACTTGCAAGGCCAGTTGCGCCACCGCATAGCCCATTGAGACCGCATGACTGCCGACAGCCGTTTCTGAGCGCACGCGTTTAGCGGCATAAAAGGCATATTCAAAAATTCGGTTCAGGTTTTGCGAAACGGTATGAGAGTCTTTAGCCAATGCCAAGGCGGTTTTGACCTGTCCCAGAATTTGTGGTTCACCCAGCATCAGTGAATCCAGTCCACTGGCGACGCGCATCAGATGCGTCACTGCCTGGGCATTTTCATAACGATAGACATGATGTTGCAGTTGTTTGACATCTACCCCATTTTTCTGGGCGAGCCAGTTTAGCACCATGTCAGCATTGTCAGACATGGCGTAAACTTCGGTCCGGTTACATGTAGACACCACCACCATGTCGTTTAGTTCAGGGTGTTGGCTTTGCTCGGCAAGAATGGCACTTAACTTTTCAGGGTTAAACGCCACTTGTTCGCGCAGTTCTACAGAGGCAGTTTGATGGTTGACACCCAATGCAAAGAAAGACATATCAGGTCATCATTTCACTAAATTTATGCTATTGTGCAACATCGGTGTCATAAAAAGCATTACTTGGATCAATAAAAAATTGCGTCAAACAATTAGCCGTATCAACGGCCCTACAATTAAGCAATATTCTACCACATTCCTACTGGTGGGTAGCATGGCTTCGACTGCGCATCTTTATGCAGCGGAAGCAGTTTACCATGCAAATCAAAATTATGATGCGATAAAACAAAGTATGATGGCTGAGTTTGCCATCGCTGCACATGACATTCCGACCGCTTTGCACAACTATACGGTGCTGGCGATCAAGAGCAATTCCACTTCAGTCAAGCAACGTGCGCTGAATGTCGCACTGGAACATGACGATCTGCAGGCAGCATTGGATATCTCCACGCACTGGGTGGTGCAAGAGCCACAAGATGTCCCCGCTTTATTTTATTTATCACATATTGCCCTGAAAGCGCATGAATATGAGCTGGCCGCTGAGACCTTAGAAAAAATTCTGCAAATTGATGACAGCGCCGATCTGGAAGAAATCCTGGCCGGAATTTCACCGGAAGGCACAGATGATCGTACTTATCTGATTCAGGCGTTAAGCACTACCAAAGCCAAGGACAATCCGTCTATTCTGGTGCTGGTAGCCGGTCTGGAAGCACAAAATGGTCAGCTCGAACAGGCTCTAAATACAGTTAACCGCGCCTTAAAAAAACGCCCGAATGCGACCGGCTATATTTTGATGAAAGCCAATCTGCTCAATGCACTCGGCGATACTCAGGCAACATTGCAATGGTATGAAAAATCCAGCCGTAAACACCGCAATAATCTGGATGTGCGTCTGGCCGAAGTCAAATATCTGGTCAAGCTGAACGAAGCGACTTTGGCGCTGAAAAAACTGCAAGACATTCTAAAAAAATGGCCGACTGCCGAAGAAGCCCTGTTTATTGCCGGACTGACCAGTATTGATCTGGAAGAATACGAGAAAGCCGAAAAATATCTGGTCGAACTGCGTTATTCTGAGCAGTATCAAAATGAAGCCTATTATTATCTGGCAGTGAATGCAGAACGCAAACAGCATTATGAAACGGCTAAAGCTTATTATCGTCTGGTCGATGGCAGTCTTTACACCGTCTCACGTCGCAACATGATCTCGATTTTCGCCCAGCAGGATAAGCTGCATGATGCGCTGCGTTTCTTAACACAGGAAAGAGTGAATTATCCACAACATGCCAGCTTCCTCTATCTAGCCCAAGCGGATATTTTGACGCGCATGCAGAATAAAAAAGCCGCGATCCGCCTGCTGGAAGAAGCCAGCAAAAACCTGCCCGATGACCCTGAACTGGTTTATTCGCAAGTCCTGTTGCTGGACCCCCATCAGGATCGCGCCAAGCTGGATGAACTACTCAGCACTTTACTTAAAATTGAACCGAACAGTCCGACCTATCTGAATGCCTATGCCTATACCCTGGCGATGCAAAACCGTCGCCTCGAAGAAGCACGCCGCTATGTCGAACAGGCACTAGAATATGCACCAGAACAGGCATCGATTCTGGATACCTATGGTTATATCTGTTATTTACAGAATGACTTCACCACAGCTGCGGATGTGTTATACAAAGCCTATCAATTGAATCCGAATGTGAAGATTGGGGTACGTTATGCACGTTCCTTGTACATGAAAGGTGATCTACAACACTTCCACCAAGTGTTACAACAATTACAACAAAACCATCCAAATGACCCAGAATTGAAACAACTTAATTCGCTATTGTTAGCACCACAAACCAAAACGAGTTAATTAATTTATGCGCAATTTGAGCCAATTGGGCTGCTGTGCCTTTGCAGCCACTGCTTTATTTTTAACTGGCTGTCAGCAGATGATCAAGCCACATGCGCCTGCCACCCCGTCTGTACAGGCAGAGAATCAATTTCAGCTGCAAGGTAAAATTGGCGTTCGCACCCCTCAACAGACTGGCAGCGCATTCTTTATCTGGGTACAACAGCAGGAAGAATTTGATATTGAGCTCAGCGGTATTTTAGGCGTCGGTAAAACCCAGATTTCTGGCACACCGGGACAAGTGACCTTAAACAGTGCCAAAACAGGTCTGATTCAGGCAGCCAGTGCCGAAGAGTTACTGCAACGCGCAACAGGCTGGCAAGCGCCGATCAGTTATTTAGTGGACTGGGTACAAGCCCGCCCTGCCACCACGACTGCCAAATTACAAAAAGACGATGCGCAGCGGATTAACCAGATTATCGAACAGGGCTGGACGGTCGATCTCAATTATAATGCGCAGGCCAAAATGCCAAACCGCTTGATTTTAAAGCAGTCACTTGGAAATGGTGCAGAAAACCGTATTACAATGATCATTGAAAACCGTTAATTGACCTGATTCCAGCCCATGATAATTCGTGTTCCTTCGCCTGCTAAACTGAATTTGTTTTTACATATTACCGGTCGCCGTGAAAATGGCTATCATGAACTGCAAAGTATTTTTCAGTTGATTGACCTGTATGACTGGCTGGAGTTTGAACAAAGCGCTGATGATGCGGTTCAGATAGAAGGTCTGGCCTCAGTCGATCTGCAACAGAATTTAATCTATCGGGCGATACAGTTGTTGAAGCCCTATGCTAAGACGCTCTCTGGACTAAAAATTCGTCTGGAAAAAAATATCCCGATGGGTGCAGGTCTTGGCGGTGGGTCTTCCAATGCAGCGACGACCCTGATTGTGATAAACCAGCTCTGGCAGTGCGGTTTAAATGTTGAGCAACTGGCAGATCTCGGGGTTAAACTGGGTGCAGATGTGCCGATATTTGTGCATGGTAAAAATGCCTGGGCTGAAGGCATTGGTGAACACTTAACATTCATAGACTTAGATCAAAAAAAATTCATTGTGTTAAAACCTGATTGTTTTATCAGCACTCAACTGCTTTTTTCGCAAAAAGCATTGACAAGAGACACGAAGAGCACTAAATTTTGCGCCTATCAGGAAACGCCATCTGATTTTGGAAATAACTTTGAGCCACTGGCAAGAAGTTTATATCCTGAAGTCGATGAAGCGATGCAATATCTCGACCAGTTCGGTATTGCAAAACTTACAGGTACAGGTGCTTGTGTGTTTATTGAAGTCACTGACAATCTGAATATCGAAGATATTCTTGCAAATGCACCATGTAAAGCTTACCTGGTCAACAGTTTACAAGAATCACCTTTAGTTCGGTTTAAAGTGTAGATAGGGGTATCGCCAAGTGGTAAGGCACCGGGTTTTGATCTCGGCATCCGTTGGTTCGAATCCAGCTACCCCTGCCATTTTTCACCTGTAGATGTACTGTATTAGGGGTATCGCCAAGTGGTAAGGCACCGGGTTTTGATCTCGGCATCCGTTGGTTCGAATCCAGCTACCCCTGCCATCTTACAGTCATCAAATTAGGGGCGTCGCCAAGTGGTAAGGCACCGGGTTTTGATCTCGGCATCCGTTGGTTCGAATCCAGCCGCCCCTGCCATTTTCTCGAAAAAAGACAGAACACTCATTTGCTGTAAGACTGTTAATTTACCTTGACACTTTACCGCAAAAATATTAAAGTTCTGCCGCATTAGGGGTATCGCCAAGTGGTAAGGCACCGGGTTTTGATCTCGGCATCCGTTGGTTCGAATCCAGCTACCCCTGCCATCTATTCCCATATATCCCAACCGCCAAGGGTGCTTCATGCCCAATCTTGTCGTTTTTAGTGGATCTGCGCATCCACAATTCGCTCAAAAAGTCGTAAGTCACTTACATATTCCTCTAGGCGCTGCCTCTGTAGGTCAGTTCTCTGACGGTGAAATTGCTGTCGAGATTACTGAAAACGTTCGTGGTAAAGACGTATTTATCGTACAACCTACTTGTGCCCCAACTAATGATAACCTGATGGAAATCTTGGTGATGGCTGATGCTTTGCGTCGTGCAAGTGCGGGTCGTATTACTGCCGTGATTCCTTATTTTGGTTATGCTCGTCAAGACCGTCGTCCACGTTCAGCACGTGTTCCAATTACTGCAAAAGTTGTAGCAGACATGCTCACTACTGTAGGCGTTGACCGTGTGGTGATGATCGACTTGCATGCTGACCAGATCCAAGGCTTCTTCGATATCCCTGTAGACAACATCTACGGTACACCAGCCCTACTTGCTGACTTGCGTCAACAATCGCATCACAACCTGATGGTGGTTTCACCTGACGTGGGTGGTGTAGTGCGTGCACGTGCTGTTGCGAAACAGATGGGCGATATCGATCTTGCAATCATCGATAAGCGTCGTCAAAAAGCGAATGAATCACAAGTGATGCATTTGATTGGCGATGTAAAAGATCGTGATTGTGTCATCGTTGATGACATGGTAGATACTGCTGGTACGCTATGCAAAGCTGCTGATGCATTGAAAACTTTCGGTGCTCGCAAGGTTGTTGCATATGCAACGCATCCAGTACTTTCTGGTAAAGCGCTTGAAAACTTAAAGAATTCTGTGATTGATGAACTGGTTGTGACTGATACCATTCCTCTTTCTGATGAAGCTTTAGCACTGGGCAAGATTCGCCAGGTTTCAGTAGCCAGCATGGTTGCCGAAACGATTCGTCGTATTAACAACGAAGAATCTATTAGCGCAATGTTCGATTCTTATCTATAATAGAGCGCTGAATTTTCAAAGCCCTGCCATTTGGTAGGGCTTTTACTCACCAGACTGGTCGCAAGTCTGGTTCATTTAACTTAAATAGGATGTCTATCATGGCAAACTTCGTATTAAACGCAGCAGCACGTGAAGAAGCAGTTCAAGGGAAAGGTGCGAGCCGCCGCCTTCGTCTTCAAGCTAAAGTTCCTGCAATCATCTACGGTGGTGAAGCTGCTCCTGTAGCAATTACTGTTGAGCTTCGTCAGCTTGTTAAATTCTTAGAAAACAATTCATTCTTTGAAGAAGTTATCGAAATTGATGTAGACGGTAAAGTTGAAAGCGTGAAAATCCAAGCGTTACAACGTCACCCAGCTAAAAACACACCAATGCACGCTGACTTCAAACGCGCATAAGTGTTAATGGTGTAATTAGTGTCAAATATTTCACTGATTGTTGGTTTGGGTAACCCAGGTTCTGAGTATGCCCAAACCCGCCATAATGCAGGCTTCTGGTTTGTAGAACGCCTTGCAGACCAATATGGCATTACCCTCAAAAAAGACCCAAAATTCAATGGATTTAGCGGTCGTGGCAATATCGAAGGTCAAGACGTCCGTCTTCTTCTACCGACAACCTTTATGAACCTTTCCGGTAAAAGTGTTGTTCCTTTCGCCAAATTCTACAATATCGCACCTGAATCGATCCTGATTGCCCATGATGAACTGGACATGAATCCTGGTGTCATTCGCCTGAAAACTGGCGGTGGTCACGGTGGTCATAATGGTCTACGCGATATCGTGCCGCATATTGGTTCAAACTTCCATCGCCTGCGTATTGGCATTGGTCATCCTGGTGCCAAAGACCGTGTTTCCGGTCATGTACTCAGTAAAGCACCAAGCAGCGAACAGAATTTAATGGATGATGCAATTTCTCATGCCCTCGCCCGCACAAAAATGCTGGTGAACGGTGAAGTACAGCAAGCCATGAATCAAATCAACGCATATAAGCCGAACTAAACATTCAAAAATTGCTGGACAATTCCGCTTGCCAGAAAGTTTATTTAAGCGCAAAATGCGTTTGCTCGATTGTTCACCATACAGCAAGCAAGATTGATTTAACCAAATGATCAAACTCTTAGGTCAACTCAGGGGACGCTAGCCATGCTATCTCGTTTATTAAAATGCAAAATTCACCGCGCTCACGTTACACATGCAGAACTACACTACGAAGGTTCATGTGCAATTGATGGCGTTTTGATGGATTTGGCTGGCATTCGTGAATACGAAGAAATTCATGTGTGGAACGTGACCAATGGTAAACGTTTTGCAACTTATGCAATTCGTGGCGAAGACAATTCAGGTATCATCTCAGTCAATGGTGGCGCTGCGCATCAGGCCGATGTAGGCGATATCGTGATTATTGCAACCTTTGGCGATTTCACTGAAGCTGAAGCGAATGCCCATCAGCCTCGCTTGGTTTATGCTACCCCAAACAATACAGTCAGCCACACTGCCAACTGTATTCCGGTACAAGTCGCATAAGCTGATCAGACCAGATACCCAAAAGCTCGCACATTGCGGGCTTTTTTAATACCCGAATATTGACCTATTTAACTGCCCTCTCGCCAGCTTTTAGAGCTTTCACAGTTTAAGGGTTTTAATTGTTGATCCAGCAAATCAAATAACAAGGCCTTGCCATTTTCCTTCACTTTCAGCTCTGCAAATTTGGCGTTACGATAACAAGGCTCCAGACCCTCGGGGAACATGAAACTGTTAGCAGCAGGATACAAAGCCTCAAAAGTATTGCGTGGGTTTTTCAGCATTAATCGGGCTACACGTTCCGATTGATTGAGTGCACTTCGATCAAAACTGGTTTTAATAACTCTGCGCTGCTGATCCAGCTGCACATAACTCATTACATGTGATTGATTTTTAAAATCTTCAATCTTTATGTCAGAAACAGGCTGTTCGGAACCATTCCCCGCTGCCACTGCGCTAAAATGCAGATCATAGTTCAGTACCATATAATCCCCTTGCAGGATCGAACGCGGATCGACTGGTGCCAACTCGACAAAGATACTGTCGCTTTTGGCCAGATGCCATTCATGCTGGACAATTAAACCTACGAATAAAGCAATACTAAAAATACTAAGATGCAGTGCCATAAACTTTTTCATCATGAGACCACTCCTGCTTTCAGCTGGAACTTCGGTGAACTCAACACATAAGCCAAAAGCAACACCAGCACACCTGAGGCAAAAATACTGACACTTTTAAATAAAAAACTTAGTCCCAGATTGTAATACAGCAGCCATAACCAGAAGATCAGTAGCAAAATGGTCAAGGCTTGCATCAATCGTTGTTGATTCACCATGGCCCAAGCCATAAACACTAAAATGATAAAAATTTCAAAGTAACCCAATGCAATCAGCAGAATTCCCGCAGCAGGAATGAGCCAGAGTTGAATTCGTGAAAATTGCTTGAGATGAATCCCGACAAAACTCAATAGCCAGAAAGCTGGCAAAATATAGAAAATCATGGCTTCATCTATACCATGTGGCTGCAATTGCTGAGCCACACCAAATTGCAGTAAACATTGAAAAATAGCCGTCACCACCAAAATACTAATCATCCATAAATTCATGCTTTTGGCATAAGCTGAAGCGAGCCAGTATCTCGCAGTAAGCAAAGCTCCTGTCAGAATGCTGTAATTCAGCAGCATGATCCACGTCAGCAGGCGCTGATCCTGAAAAAATGCATGTTGGTCGACCAGAACTGCAATTCCCAGTATATGTGCAAGTAACAACTGCAACAGCACCACCAGCCAATGCATACGACTCATGATAGTCAGCAGCGTAATGCCGACTTGTATCAGCCAAATCAGTAATAGGCTCTCTGTGAGTAATTGGGTATGAATCAATACCGCGGCCTGACCGCACACCCACAAACAATAAGCCAATTGCCGCAGAAAAACTGAGGGCTTGCTACGAATCAACCACCAGGCGACTGCGATAAAAATGACTCCCATCAGAATCGAAAAATTTCCCCAATAGGTCAGCAACAGCATGGCCAAGATCACACCAGCAATCCATGCGCCCAAGGCCAATGGAATGACCGAAAACCGGCTCTTGGGCAACAGCTTGATCAGCAAACCTGTAATAGCTGCAAACCAACTGAATATCAACAAAGCCAATACCAATAAGCCGGCGGCTGAATCCTGTAAATATTGCTCAGTGAGATCAAAAATCAGAATACTAAAACTCAGTGCCAGTCCTGCAATCAGTAAGCTGGTTTCAAGCTGTTGCTTTCGGGTATAGAAATAAGCACTGAATAAAATAGGCAGAACCAGCACCGAAGCCAAATACCAGATCGAATCCGAGTCGACAAACCGAAACATACTCACTACCGAAATGAGCACCACGACGGCGATAAACAGATAGCGCAAAACCGGATAATAACGTAAGGCATAGATCATACTTAGCCCAGTCAAAAGATTCAGACTGAGCAGATAAAGAGTTTCAGCACGCACTAACCAAAAGCTTTGTTTAAAATAAAAATACAGCGCCAGCTGGCTGACCACACAAAATAATGCAAAGATCCCAATATTCGGACGATACAGCCAAGGCAGCAACAGCAAAGCCCAAAGCAGAAATAACTGATAACTGTCAGCACCAGTCTGATAAATCTGTCCAATCACGGCCAGACTTAAGCCCAGCATTAGACCCGATACAGTATCCAGACTCTGTCTCACCCATTCCTGCTGGTCGAAGTAAATACTTGCTGTTGCACTACAGAGTAAAATCAGCATCGGGATTGCCAGCTGAACCGGATCCGGCAGCATCCACCAGTTCGCTGCCATTAAATACAGCAAACTGACCGTGATGAGTGCCAAGCCCAAGATTTTTAAATAACGTAGTACTTCTACATTGCAGAACAGCAAGGGCGAAAATTGATTATTTCGGATCAGCTCAGTTTTATGCATTGTTAGAATGATTGAAGGATTTCTAATCTTCCTCACACCATAGCATGTTTCCAGTATTTTGCTAAAAACCTGGGTAATTCAGATTATCTGTTTTGTTTATCTAAAATTCTGCAAATTACTTTCCATTTCAACCATCCCATCTTTTTAAAATCAGGACTATAATGTTCTTACATCGCTTCAGGGCGGGGTGTGATTCCCCACCGGTGGTAATTTCAGCTTTTTATAATTAGGCTTGAATTAGCCCACGAGCGGTCAATTTCGATTGATCTGCAGATCTGGTGCAAATCCAGAGCCGACGGTATAGTCCGGATGAAAGAAGACGAAAGCAGCACCAAGGCTGTATGCCGTGCATACACCTGTTTTTGCTATAAGCCTATTTTCACTCAGTCCTGAAATGTTCAATCATATTTTTAGTTTAGGTGAGCATTTCAATGTCAAGTTTGATTCAACCCGAAATTTTCTTTTCTGCTTTAGCCCCTGCTGAACAACGTATCCTTCAGGCACTCGAAGATCTCCGCCAAGGCAAACCTGTCTTGGTCATGGATGATTTTGACCGTGAAAATGAAGCCGATCTGATTGTGGCAGCTGAAACTTTAACTATAGAAACCATGGCGCGTATGATTCGTGATGGTTCCGGCATCGTTTGCTTATGTCTGACTGATGAGCTGGCAAACCATTTAGAGTTACCACCAATGGTACAAGATAACTCTAGCCAGTTTAAAACTGCCTTTACTGTAAGTATTGAAGCAGTAGAGGGTGTAACAACCGGTGTTTCTGCCAAAGACCGCACGACTACAATTAAAACAGCGATTAAAGACGGCGCAGTTGCCAGTGATCTGAATCGTCCTGGTCATGTATTCCCATTACGCGCCCGTGAAGGTGGTGTCTTAACCCGGCGTGGTCATACTGAAGGTACTATTGACCTTGCGCGTCTGGCTGGTTTAAAACCTGCCGGCGTGTTGTGTGAACTGACTAATCCGGATGGCAGCATGGCTTCTGGTATTCAAGTTCTCTCGTATGCACAGACGCATCAACTGAGCCTAATTACCATTGATGAACTGGTACAGTACCGCCAGCAACACAATATATAAGTCTATTTAAAAAGAAAATCCCGGCATTTGGTCCGGGATTTTTTGTGTCGTATATATTGATTGAATTAACTGAAGATGGAATAAATCCCATACAGTGCAACCATTAACAAGATCAAGCCGCATAGCCCCAGTAAATGCGGATAAAGCTGAGACCCAGATAATCGCTGAAACCCCAGATACACCAGTGACAGGGTGAGGAAATCCAGAACAATCCAGCTGATTGTCAGAATTACCAAGCTTAAATCGAGGTTTGGGCTAATGCCTATAAATTGCGGAAAAAAGGCGGCAAAGAAAATAATGTCCTTAGGATTGGAAATGCCAACCAGAAAACCTTGTCGAAAACCGCCACGCACAGGAACTAGATTCTCCTGAGCTTGATCCTGCTGCTTAAAAATAACTTCACGGAAAATCTGCCAGCCTAGATAGCCAATATATAAACAGCCCAGTAACTTGATCGTATCTAGCCATTGCGCATTGATAACCAGCAAACCTTTCAAACTTAATATAGATAAAGCAATTAAAACTAGGGAGGCAAAATTGGTACCAAAAATGGTTCTTAAAGCTGCCGTATAGCCACCTTTTAAACCGGCGCTAGCAACCAGCAACATCACTGGGCCAGGTGTAGCGATCATCACCACAACAGCCAGACAATATAAAAAATATTCACTAATATTCATGCCACCCCTCAGCTATTGTTATTTTTATGCATAAAAAAAGAGGACTTAGTCCTCCTCTTGTATATGAATCAGATGCTGACTGATACCGTCTGCCCGCAGAAAAGCCAGATCATAACTGGCAGTAGCCAAGGCCAAGATCCGGCGCTCAAACTCATCCCACAACGGACGCACCTGCTTATAATGGATGCCCAAACCACTATCGTCGGTAAAATGCCGATTTTTTTCACACAACTTTAAAGCATGATACAGCTTGCGCCCTTTGGAAGCATCATCACGCAAGCGCACCCGTTTCGACAGCACAAAGGCCTGCACTTTGACAAGATCGGCATGCGGTAACAATGGCACCAGAATCTGATCCAGCTGTGCATCCAGTCGCTGCCACACAGCTCGATGCTGCTCAGCACTATACGTATTCCAGTGAATCACTTCATGATTAAAACGGCGACAACCACGACATACCGCATCACCAAATACGGTCGAGCAACGCCCTGCACATGGGGTTAAAGACGCAATACGACGATCTGAACTCAAAACACACTCCAAAGATACTGCAACTTTCAGTATCTGCATCACTGCACAAAATCCTGGGCCGGGCATGACTATACACGCTCTCTCCCATGAATTGAAGCCTGTTAAAAGACTTGCGTTTTACTCGCTTATTCACTCGAATCAAGCTAAAATATGCGCCTTTCAAATTATCATGCTACGTTGGAGTATTCCATGAACGCTACTGTAGAACAGCTTGCACCTGTAGAACAGCAAGCGACGACTGGTTGGGTTGTTGCCGCACTTTATCAATTCAAAGAAGTTCAAGATCCTGCCGATCTTCAGCAACGTCTTTTGGACCTGGTAAAATCCATCAACCTTTGCGGTACTCTAATTGTGGCAGGTGAAGGCATTAACGGTACGGTTGCAGGCGACCGTGCATCGATTGATCAAATTCACCAGTTCCTTCTAAATGAAGGTTTTAACGAAATGGAATACAAAGAATCTGACAGTTCTGAAAAGCCATTCCGTAAGATGAAAATTAAATTAAAAAAAGAAATCGTGACTTTAGGCGTGGAAGTAAAACCGCGTGATTTAGTCGGTCACTATCTTGATCCAAAAGAATGGAACGAACTGATTGCACGTGATGACGTGATTCTGGTCGATACACGTAACGATTACGAATACAAAGCCGGCACTTTCAAAGGCGCAATTGACCCGAAAACTGAAAGCTTCCGCGAATTCCCTGAATACGTGAAAAATAATCTGGAACAGCACAAAGACAAGAAGATTGCGATGTTCTGTACAGGTGGTATTCGTTGTGAAAAATCAACCTCTTTACTTCTTCAAGAAGGCTTCACTGAAGTTTATCACCTGAAAGGCGGTATTTTGAAATACCTGGAAGAAACCCCGGCTGAAGAAAGCATGTGGGAAGGTGAATGCTTCGTGTTTGATGGTCGTACTGCCGTAACGCACGGTGTTGAAGAAGGCCAAAACACCAAGTGTCATGCGTGTGGCTGGCCTTTACTTCCAGAAGAAGTTGCCCTCCCAAGTTATGAACATGGTGTCTCTTGTGTGTACTGTATTGACAAAACCTCGGAGAAACAAAAAGAAGGTTTCCGTATGCGTCAATCACAAATTTTAGCAGCAAAACGCAAACGCCTCTAATTTGGCCTTTTGTAATGAAATATATAAAAACCCTCTTCGGAGGGTTTTTTGTTTACATAAAAATCACAACAGTAATAAAACTCTTACCAATTCCTTACCAAGAACCTCATTTTTTTCCAAACAAGATTGTTAGTCTAATGATACGGTGATTTACAAGCTAAGTCTTTCATTATTAACTGAAATTTTTACTTGAAAAGGAATATAAAATGGCAGGCTCACTTGCTCGAGATTCAGACAATCTGGTTCAATTTCAACCAAAAGAAAATATAAAGCTGCAACGACTTCATCAAATTTCTGAAGAGCTTGAACAGCAGTCACATCTGTTCGTAGTTATCTTGGGAACCATTATTGGCGCAATCTTGGCGCTGTTCATTGGTTACCATATCAATACCAGCATCATGCATTTTATCCTGCTGAGTATTTTGCCGATCTGTTTGGCCTATTTCTTACGTAAAGTTTATATTTATACCCTGACACATAGCTGATTCTGTCTGATCATTTATATTCCAAGACTTTACCGCACAAAAAATACTGCTTAGGATACAGGCAGTATTTTTTATTTTGCCAATCATATGAATCTGACCGAATGGATTATTTCCGTCATGGAGCAACTGGGCTACTGGGGCATTGCCCTGCTTATGTTCCTAGACAATGTCTTCCCGCCAATTCCTTCCGAAATTATTATGCCTTCCGCGGGCTATTCAGCCTCTCAGGGCGAGTTAATACTCGTCGGGGTAATCATGTCCGGCTGTATCGGCTCCCTGCTGGCAGCCGCCTTGCTGTACTGGATTGGCTATAAATTTAACCATGATTCTATTTTTAAATTTGTCGATCGTTATGGCAAATATTTATTTATTAAATCAGAAGATGTAAAAAAATCATTGAGTTGGTTTGAGCATTATGGTCACCGGATTGTGTTCTTTGGCCGCATGATTCCTGCCGTCCGCTCGCTGATCAGCATTCCTGCCGGCATGAGTCATATGCCCTTCTGGAAATTCATGTTCTATAGCGCACTTGGAACCATCATCTGGACCACATTTCTGGCCTGTGTTGGATTTTATTTTGGCGAAAACCAGCAGTTGATGCAGCAAATTTTTAGTAAAGTCAGTTATGTGATTATTGCCATTGTTGCGGTAATTATTATCTGGATTTTCTACCGTAGACAGCAGCGTAAAAATCGTCCATCCTGAGGAAGATCCCTTAAGGAGATTAAAACGATGTCGCATTATCTTAAATATTTTGCCACCGTTTATCTGACCTTGGTTCTATTGGTAGGCATATTCATCTATGTATTCAATCTGGGCGCCATTCTGCTGATTCCTGCCCTGATTGCTTCTGCCTTTCTCAGTGCCCGATACTTTGTTAAGAAAGAACTTCGTTTGCCGACTCAGCAAGAGAAAAGCAAACTGGTCTGGGGCTCCACTATTATTGCCATGACATTCGGGTTTATCTTTTTAGTTGTGGTCATCTGGATGAACCCGCAGACAGATGAGATTTATAGAACCATCACCTATACAGGAAGAGGAACAAATTCATTCCTGGTGGCTACAAGCATTGCCTTACATGCCTTGCTGTTTCATATCGCCTACAATGCTTATGCACGCTATAGTCTGGCGAAGCGTACAGGCTTGAAAGAAAATAGGGTCGAGTAGATCTCAAAGATGCAAAAAGGCCAAAGCTAAAAAAAGCACCCTGCGGTGCTTTTTTTATGAATTATTCTGGAGTGTGATACATCAGATACAATTCATTTAAGTTTTCTGGAATTTCTTCTGCAAGTTCATCCATTAACTGACCATTGCGACGGAAAGTTTCCATTTGTGGATCTTCATCATCAATGCCACTAAAGACCATGATTGGCAGAGTTAAATCCACCAGTTGCTCTTCAAATTCTTCAGTAAACCAAGCGTCTTCGTTCAGGAACATGGCATCTACAAAGCCCACACTCCAGTCACCCAGGCTTGATTCAGTGTCTGCTTCTTCAATTTCAAACGGGAACGTAATCCCTTCTTCATTGGCTAAGCTTTGACGAATAGACTCTAACCATGCTTGCACCTGAGTGATGATTTCTGCAGGCACTTTCTTTTGATTACTATCAAAAAGTTCGTCTAACCATTTGTCGAATTTTGGGCCTACTGCAATAGCACATAAGAAACCATGGGTTGCCGCGAAATCTAGACCATGTTCATTTTGGTCACCATCTAGATATTCACTCAACAGGTCTAAATCTAAAGCACTCATCTAACATCCAAACTTAGAAAACCGAAAGGTTTAGCATAGCATTTATTCAGACTATGCTAAATCCGAATTCGTTAATCTTCGTCATCAAAATCGTCGTCATCGTCGAAGTCATAGTCAAAATCTTTGAGTTCGCGCTCTAAACGACGTTGGGTCAGCAGATCATCGATCAGACGACGTTTTTCCAACGACTCTTTAGCACTGAGCTTGCTAGAAGCCTCATCGAAATTAACATCATCTTCACCGAAGTTATCATCTAGTTCAAAATCTGTAGAAGACACTAAAACTTCCTCATGAGTGAAAAATGTAAAAGGATTTAAGCGCTATTTATCGTGCCTAAAATAACAAGTCAAGTTTTATTTGGATTTTCGTATTTTTAATTTGTAATTAGGGGTTTTTTCTGTCTCAATTGTGTGCCATGATATAATCCACCCTGCGTGCTTATGTTTTTTGATTCTCCTTTTTTGAGTCATAAACAGACACGCATGGGATGAACTTGAAAACAACAAATTCACCCCCATCTTAAATTACTGAATTTCATTTTAAATATTTTATCAGACAGCTTTCATGCTGAATTCCCTGATGAAATATGTAGGCTATTCACTAAATTTAACGAGCTTAAATCGTGCAGCATTGTACGGTTTTTTACTGCCACAGATTCAACGAAGAGTAAGCAAAAGATGAGCGATATGACTTCCCCTACTTCTCAAGTAGCGGCTCTGATTAGCCGAGGCAAAGAACAAGGTTATTTAACCTTCGCTGAGGTTAACGATCATCTGCCGGACTCCATCACAGAAAGCGAGCAGATTGAAGACATCATTCAGATGCTGAATGATGTCGGTATTCCGGTACATGATCGCGCGCCTGAATCTGATGATACGATGTTCGAAGATACTGCAGAAGCGGCGGATGAAGTTGCAGAAGAAGAAGCTGCAGCCGTACTTGCATCGGTAGAAAACGAGCCAGGTCGTACCACTGACCCTGTACGTATGTATATGCGTGAGATGGGTACAGTAGAACTTCTGACTCGTGAAGGCGAAATCAGCATCGCAAAACGCATCGAAGAAGGTATTCGTGATGTTTTGCACTCGATTGCTTACTGGCCGAATGCGGTAGAAGTGGTACTGCAAGAATACAAAGATTATGAGGCGGGCGAACGCCGTCTTGCTGACCTTTTATCAGGTTATTTAGATCCTGAATCAGATGAAGAAATTCCTGAAGTTCTAGAAGAAGAAGCGGTTCTTGCTGAAGATGAGACTGACTCGAAAAAATCGACCAAAGACGTAAAACTGGACGATGATGAAGAGGAAGAAGAAGCAGATTCTGATGATGAATCAGAAGCAGATTCTGGTCCAGATCCTGAAATTGCTAAAGCGCGTTTTACTGAACTGGAAAATGCGTGGCTGAATACCAAAGCAACTATTGAAAAACATGGTCGTGACAGCAAACAGGCTGAAGAAGCTCTTCAGGCACTTGCAACTGTATTCATGATGTTCAAATTTACCCCGCGTCTATTCGATATCATTTCTGAAATGATTCGTGGTACCCATGACCAGATTCGTGGTGCAGAACGTGAAGTGATGCGTTATGCAGTACGTCGTGGCCGTATGGATCGCACCCAGTTCCGTACCAGCTTCCCGGGCCAAGAATCGAATCCAGCCTGGTTAGATGAGCAGATCGCAAAAACACCTGCAGACCAGAAAGCTTATCTGGAAAAAGTACGTCCAGACGTATTGGCCTTCCAGCAAAAAATTGCCGATATCGAGAAAGAGCTTGGCCTTGATGTAAAAGGCATTAAAGACATTGCCAAACGTATGGCCGTCGGTGAAGCCAAAGCACGTCGTGCCAAGAAAGAAATGGTTGAAGCGAACTTGCGTTTGGTAATTTCGATTGCGAAGAAATATACCAACCGTGGCTTGCAATTCCTGGATCTGATTCAGGAAGGTAACATCGGCCTGATGAAAGCCGTAGACAAGTTTGAATACCGTCGTGGTTATAAATTCTCGACTTATGCAACTTGGTGGATTCGTCAGGCAATCACCCGTTCGATTGCGGATCAGGCCCGTACCATTCGTATTCCGGTACATATGATTGAAACGATCAACAAGATCAACCGTGTATCTCGTCAGCTTCTACAGGAAATGGGTCGTGAACCGACTCCTGAAGAGTTGGGTGAACGTCTGGAAATGGACGAAGTTAAAGTACGTAAAGTACTGAAAATCGCCAAAGAACCGATTTCGATGGAAACACCAATCGGTGATGATGAAGATTCGCATCTGGGTGATTTCATTGAAGACAGCAACATCACGTCACCAATTGATGCTGCAACGTCTGAAGGCCTGAAAGAAGCAACACGTGAAGTTCTGGAAAACCTGACTGAACGTGAAGCCAAAGTCCTGAAAATGCGTTTTGGTATCGACATGCCGACCGACCATACTTTGGAAGAAGTTGGCAAACAGTTTGACGTAACACGTGAACGTATTCGTCAGATTGAAGCGAAAGCACTGCGTAAACTTCGCCATCCATCACGTTCAGAACACTTACGTTCATTCCTTGAGAATGATTAAAATTTGATGCTTATTCTGGAGACTTGAAATTTGATCATCAGTCTCCATTTAAGTAGCCAAGACAAACCCAAACGCCTGCATGATTGCAGGCGTTTCAAATCAGGGGGACTACCATGTTAGACCGTACACCATCTCGTGAACTTCAAGAACATCTTTGGGTTTTCCCTATGGATTATCCGATTAAACTGATTGGCCTTGCGGGCGATGAATTGCGTCATGCTGTCATCGACATTTTTCTGAAACATTTTCCAGATTTTGAAGGTGATAGCGTCAGTATTACGCCATCACGTACTGGAAAATACCATTCCATTACCGCACAACTGCGCTTTTTGGAACTGGAACAGGTTCATGCAGTATATGCAGATTTGGCCGCTTGCCCGCTAATTAAAACAGCACTGTAATCGAAAATACAAAAGACACGCTTTCGGGCGTGTTTTTTTTATGCCTATGCAGCGCTAAGATACCCATGAAATATTGCTGATCTCACCCCTATTTCATGCCGAAATCATTATAATTATGACCAGTTTTTTATAATTACCAAGGACACTTCCTGTGACTGATGTGCTGCAAAAGCCCGAGCTGATCATTCGTCAATATCACGACCTCACACCTTATGAAGATCGTTTTCTGGAAATGAAAACATTTACGGAAACCCGTGATGAACATAGCCCGGATCAATTGTGGATTTTGCAACATCAGGATGTACTGACTCAAGGTCAGGCAGGCAAACCGGAACATATTTTAATACCAAGCAATATTCCGGTGATTCAGACCGATCGTGGTGGTCAGGTGACCTGGCATGGTCCCGGTCAATTGGTGGCTTACTTCATGTTTGACTTGAATCGTCTGGGCTGGAATGTGCGCACCCTGGTGTCTTATGCTGAAAACCTGATGATTGATTTGCTAAAAAAATATGGCATTGATGCCTATGCCAAACCGGATGCACCTGGTGTATATGTGGCTGAACGTAAAATCGGCTCACTCGGTTTTAAAATTCGCAAAGGCCGTAGCTACCATGGTCTGTCCCTAAATCTAGATTGTGATCTGAGCGGATTCAACACCATTAACCCTTGTGGCTATGCAGGACTGGAAATGGTGCGCATGATTGACCTGCTCGAACAACCGCCTCAATTCAGCCAGTTGTGCACTGAAATTATTGAAACTTTGCGTCACAGCGGGTACTTTAAGCAAGTAACTGTCGAGCAAAGATAAAGCCTTTGCATTTCAGCCCCAAATAAATTAGAGTATTTACTCTAAACTAATAATATTGAGATAGGGATCATCACGTGATTGCGACTAAATCCGTAAAACCCGCTTTGCAGCTTGCCTATGTCAAACTCATGATGGATGTGATTGGCCGAGGTCTGGTCATGGCAAGTCAGGTGGATGAAGAAATCAAACAGGAAGTGGCCCATTTTCCAGAAAATTTTACTCTTTCCATGAAAGTCTTTCCGCATGGCCCGGCCTTTGTAGCGCGGGTCACTGAGGACAAACAACTGGAACTGGTTAAAAATCTGGAAAAAGCACCTGATTTGATCATTACCTTTAAACATCTGCACCATGCCTTTTTGGTGTTTTCTTTTCAGGAAAGTACCTCACAGGCTTTTGCCCATGACCGTATGATTGCTGATGGCGATATTTCCAATGCCATTCGCCTCGTTCGCTGCCTGAATAAAATGGAAGCACTGATTTTGCCGAAAATGGTGGCACAACTGGCAGTGAAAGAATATCCAAGCAATCTAAGCCTAAAAGAAAAACTAAGCGAAGCGAGCAGTATTTATCTAAAAATCGCTCAATCCTATTTAAAACGGAGTGTATAACATGGCTAAACCTTATTATGAATTTTTCTGTCCGGTCAAAGTGATTGCCGGTCATGCCGCGTTAGAACATATTCCGTTTGAACTTGCGACTTTAGGGGCCAAACGTCCGCTCATCATTACCGACAAAGGCGTCCGTGCCAACAATTTGTTGGCACCAATTGAAGCTGCATTTGAAATGGCAGATGCTGCAATTGTAGCGATTTTTGATGACGTCCCACCCGACTCTAGCTTGGGTACAGTACGCAGTGCAGCAAAACTGTATCGCGAAAATCATTGTGATGCGATCATTGCTGTGGGCGGTGGTTCAGTTATTGATACCTCTAAGGCAACCAATATTCTGGTCTCTGAAGGCGGTGATGACCTGCTGAAATATTCGGGTGCACATAACCTGCCTAAACCGCTGAAACCGTTCTTTGTGATTCCAACCACGTCTGGTACAGGTTCAGAAGTGACCATGGTCGCTGTCGTGTCGGACACTGAAAAGAACGTCAAAATGCCGTTCGCCTCTTATTATCTGATGCCGCATGCTGCGATTCTGGATCCCCGCATGACCCAGACCTTGCCGCCGCATTTAACCGCCATGACCGCGATGGATGCTATGACCCATGCGGTTGAAGCTTATACCTGCATGGCAGCCAATCCAATTTCGGATGCTTATGCGACTGCCGCAGTCAAAAAGATCAGTACCCACCTATTTAATGTGCTGGATAACCCTTCCGATGCACAAGGCCGTCTGGAGCTGGCACAGGCATCGACCATGGCGGGAATTGCATTTTCCAACTCGATGGTTGGCATTGTGCATTCACTGGGGCACTCATTGGGTGCAGTGGTACACCTGCCGCATGGTTTATGCATGAACTTATTCCTGCCTTATGTGCTGGAATACAACAAAGAGGTCAATGGCGATAAAATCGCAGATCTGCTCCTGCCTTTGGCGGGTGCCGATATTTATGCACAAACGCCGGCGCATCTACGTGCTGACAAAACTATTGCAACGATTCTAACCATGCGTGACCGGATTTACAGTCTCACCAAATTACCGCGCACATTACGTGAAACCGGTAAGATTTCTGAAGCCCAGCTCGATGAAGTGGCAGAGAAAGCCCTGAATGATGGTTCCATCATTTATAACCCGAAAGAAGCTACCCTGGAAGATTTAAAATCTATCTTAAAAAAGGCTTGGTAATTACTGAAAAATAAGCCAATATAGCCGAAATTCCAGCCTGATGTTTTTTTAAACATCAGGCTTTTATCTTGCATAAGAAAAAATTCGATTTCTATTTTTGAATGGCACATTTTATGCAGGACAAAAGTCAAAAAAATAGCTAGCAAAAGCCGTTCTTTTCAAGTAGATTGGCGGACTTTTATAGAAAACTGTAGGGGGGATCGTTCGTCTCAAACGATCCTTATAAATATGACTGATCCTTGATCAACGATTAAGAGGATAACGCCGTTGACTAATATCTCTGGGACTCAATCGGCAGCTAAACTGCAAAAAACGCTGGGACTCTGGCACATCATTATTATTGGTTTAGCTTATATTCAACCCATGACCTTGTTTGATACATTTGGTCTGGTATCTGAAGAAAGTAACTTCCACGTTCCTACCTCTTACATTTTTGCACTGATTGCAATTTTGTTAACCTCCTTGAGCTATGGTCATATGATTCGTCGCTACCCTTCTTCGGGTTCGGCCTATACCTATGCGCAAAAATCCATCCACCCGAACGTAGGTTTCATGGTGGGTTGGTCATCCTTGCTGGATTACCTGTTATCGCCAATGGTCAATATCATCCTGGCGGTGATTTATCTGGAAGCACTTTTCCCAGACATGAACCATTGGGTTTGGGTCATTGGTTTAACCGCCTTTATGACCGCGATTAATCTTCGTGGTGCGAGATTTGTTGCCAACTTCAACAGTATGATTGTATTCGTACAATTGGGCGTCATTGCATACTTCACCTGGATGGTTTACCAACTTCTGGAAGGTGGCGTAAATGCAGACGGCACACTGGTCGATGCAAAGTACCAACTGTGGAGTTTAGAGCCATTCTGGAATGAGTTTACTTCTGTTGCTGCCCTGATTACCGGTGCAACCTTACTGTGCTTCTCATTCACAGGTTTTGACTCCTTAAGTTCTCTTGCTGAAGAAACCAAAGATACTGAGAAAACCTTACCTAAAGCGATTTTCTTGACTGCATTATTGGCAGGTATCATCTTCATCATCAGTACTTACTTTATGCAGATCTTCTTCCCGAATGATCCAAAAACTTACTTTGAAGATATCGCTGCAACACAGCCGGATATTTTACAAGCTGTCGGTGGCGTGGCGTTTAAGACAGTCGTACTTTACTTCGCGATTGTGACAGTCATGGCTTCTGGTATTTCAGCACATGCGGGTGTATCACGTCTGATGTACGTGATGGGTCGTGATGGCGTGATCAACAAGAAGATCTTCGGTCATATTAGCCCGAAAAACTACACACCTTCCTACAACATCCTAATCGCTGGTGCAGTGGCTTTAACTGCTGGCTTTATGGATCTTGACTTTGTGGTGTCTTTGATCAGCTTTGGTGCCTTAACTGCATTCAGTTTCGTCAACTTGTCAGTGATTTCACGTTATGCATTACGTGATGGTCGTACCAAGAGTGCTAAAGAGATCATGAACTTTGTCGTTGTTCCTTTACTTGGCTTCATTTCAGTATTTGCATTGTGGCTAGAAGTCGATGAAGCTTCGCTTAAATACGGTCTGATCTGGGCATTTGGCGGTATCTTGTACTTGGGCTATAAAACTAAAGGCTTCAAGCACCCAGCTCCTCAGCACAATGAATTTGACGATAAATAATATCGTTTCAATTCAAATAAAAAAGGCGCTTCATGCGCCTTTTTTATGTCTGTCATGTTTTGATTTTACTAATGTAAATAACAATCAAAACCCATCTGGGTATTGACCCGATTATTTTCATAACCCAGTTTCTCAATAAACAGACTGCGATTAGACAATAACTTTTGCTCTTCCGGACCTAAACGGGCTTTATTCTTGATAGCCAGTTGATACATTTCATCCACGACATCCTGAAAAATATCACAGACTTCCTCACGCTTGGCGGGCTTTAATTTACGCCCTCGCCAGGTCCATTGAAAATCATCTGCATCCAAGCTCTGCCCCCATTTTTCAATACGCGTATCTAAGCGTTTTTGCATGTTGAGCAAACCCTGCTGTATTTCCGCTTGAGTAATGGGTTGAACTTCCTTTGTTGCCGATGTGGCAGCACTGCCCTCTTCCGCATTCACGGAAGCCGCAACAGTTCCAAGACAACATACGATGACAAGTTTTACTAGAGGCTTCAAAGCTGCACCTTTTGTTATATTTGATAAAGTTATAAATTCAAGCATACAATGAAGTGAAAAGCAGTTTATCTATTTGTTACACAAAATAAAAAAGCCACCCAAAGGCAGCTTTTAGAATTACTACAAATATCAGCTTAAAGCGTTTTAAAACCCTGCTGACGCCAAGCTTCATACACAATCACTGCTGTGGCATTCGATAGGTTCAAACTTCGGGAGTTCTCTGCCATCGGTAAACGAATCCAGTGCTTTTGCGGAAACATTAGACGAACATGTTCAGGCAGACCACGAGTTTCCGGCCCCATTAACAAGGCCACAGGACGGTTTAAATCCGAAGTATGCGGCGTTTCAAAACCTTTAGTCGTCAATGGATAGATTGCATCCAGACCAATGCCTTTACTTGCCAGATCAGCCAGACAGTCTTCGATATTTTCCCAAATCTGCATATTGGCATATTCGTGATAATCCAGACCGGCACGTTTCAGTTTTTTGTCATCCAGTTCAAAACCCAGCGGCTTGACCAGATGCAACTGTGCTCCGGTATTGGCACACAGACGAATGATATTGCCTGTATTTGCAGGAATTTCAGGCTCATATAAAACAACGTGGATCACAGCTTACTCACTTAATATATTTAATTCAGATACGACATTCGTCTTGCGCTCGGGCAAAGCAGTGCTTTGCTTATCCTCTTACTTCAGGCACAGCCTTCGTCTTGCGCTCGGGCAAAGCAGTGCTTTGCTTATCCTCGCTCATGCCATTGCAATTGTTCACGTAAGCGTACAACTTCACCAATAATGGTCAAAGTCGGGGCTTGAATCTGATGTTCGGACACTTTGGATGCAATATCAGCAAGCGTTCCTACTACAACTTTCTGTTCAGGCGTCGTACCTTTAGAAACCAAGGCCACTGGCATGTCGGCTCGCTGACCATGAGCGATTAATTCTGCACAGATTTTCTCCAGTCCCACCAACCCCATATAAAGCACTAAGGTCTGGTTTTCATAGACCAACTCACTCCAAGGCAATTCTGGCGAACCTTCTTTTAAGTGACCGGTCAGGAAACGCACACTTTGCGCATAATCACGATGGGTTAATGGAATACCGGCATAGGCTGAACATCCTGAAGCTGCGGTAATCCCTGGAACCACCTGGAAAGTAATTCCAGCAGCAAATAGCTCTTCAATCTCTTCACCGCCACGCCCGAAGATAAATGGATCTCCGCCTTTCAGACGACAAACCCGCTTTCCTTCACTGGCATATTTCACCAACAAGGCATTAATCCCATCTTGCGGAACCGCATGATTGGAACGTGCCTTACCGACATAGATCTTTTCCGCATCGCGGCGGCACAGCTCCATAATTGGCGCTGAAACCAGTCGGTCGTAAATGACCACGTCGGCTTGCTGCATTAAACGCAAGGCTTTTAAGGTCAACAATTCTGGATCACCCGGACCCGCACCGACCAAGTAGACTTCACCTTTCGGCTGTTGCCATTCCTGTAAGGCCTGCTCAATCAGGCGATCTGCTTCCGCGATATTGTCGTTGAACACCTGTTCTTTTAGCGAACTGGCATATAAATCTTCCCAGAAAATACGGCGTTCATCCGGATTGACAATTTTAGCCTTAACCGCACTGCGCCATTTTCCTGAAAATTCAGCCAGCTTGCCCATACCATGCGGAATAGTCGTTTCAAGCTGAGTTCGGATCTGCCGTGATAACACGGGCGACGTACCATTCGATGCCACCGAAATGACCAATGGCGAACGATCAATAATCGCTGGCACCATAAACCGGCAATGCGGCGGATCATCAACACTATTGACCAGGACATTTTCCGCTTCACACAGTTCAAAGACCTGACGATTGGTCTCCGCATCGTCAGTCGCTGCAATCACCAGTCGATATGAACGTAACGCAACTTCAGAATGAAAAGCAGCTTGGACATATTGTCCTTGGCTATTTTGCACAATTCGCAGCAGACTCTCTTCAATTTCAGGCGCAATCACATGAATGATCGCACCTGCTTTTTGAAGTAAAAGTGCTTTACGGTATGCAATATGCCCACCACCGACAATCAGACAAGGTTGCTGTTGCAACTTTAACGAGATTGGAAAAATATCCACGAACTACCTCAAAATTTTAAATCTGACTGTCTATGCAATTTTCATGCACATTTAGGGATGTTGAGATCGACAATTAGTCGATATAAGTCGCACCACCCATATATGGACGTAATACTTCAGGAATCTCAATCGAGCCATCAGCGCGTTGATAGTTTTCCATCACTGCAAGTAAAGTACGACCTACGGCCAGACCTGAACCATTCAAGGTATGTACAAATTCAGTTTTCTTCTGATCAGCACGGTAACGTGCTTTCATACGACGCGCCTGGAAATCACCCATGTTTGAACAAGATGAAATTTCACGGTAAGTATTTTGGCTTGGTACCCAAACTTCTAAGTCATAAGTCTTGGTTGCACCAAAGCCCATGTCACCACCACAAAGTAAAATTTTACGATATGGAAGTCCAAGTGCTTGCAAGATACCTTCAGCATGGCCAGTCAACTCTTCAAGCACTTGCATCGAAGTTTCAGGTTTTACAATCTGAACCATTTCGACTTTGTCGAATTGGTGCTGACGGATCAAACCGCGGGTATCACGACCATAAGAACCTGCTTCGCTACGGAAACATGGCGTGTGCGCTGCATATTTCAGTGGCAGACGGTCTGCATCAATAATTTCATCACGTACGAAATTCGTCACTGGCACTTCAGCAGTTGGAATCAGATAAAACTCTTTTTCGCCCTGCAGCTTAAACAGATCTTCTTCAAATTTAGGCAGCTGACCAGTCCCACGCAATGAATCTGCATTGACCAGATAAGGCACATAGGCTTCGGTATAACCATTTTGATCAGTATGCGTATTTAGCATGAACTGGGTAATGGCACGTTGTAAACGCGCCAATGGACCTTTCAATACACTGAAGCGTGAACCAGTTAATTTGGTCGCGGTTTCAAATTCAAGACCGCCCATCATTTCGCCCAGATCCGTATGGTCTTTGATTTCGAAATCAAATTCACGCGGTGTACCCCATTTCAGGATTTCCACATTATCGCTTTCGTCTTTACCTTCAGGCACAGCTTCATCTGGCAAGTTTGGAATAGATAATAATTTTTCTTCAAGCTCAGCTTGCAGTTCAGCCAGTGCTGCTTCAGCTGCTTTGATTTCATCACCAATCGCAGACATGCGTGTCATGATTTCAGATGCGTCGCCACCTGCTTTTTTAATTTGACCGACTTGTTTGGCACCGGCATTACGTTCAGCTTGCAGTGTTTCTGTCTTGGACTGAATCTCTTTACGGCGTGCTTCTAGGGATGCCCACTCTTCAACATTGAGTTGAACACCACGTTTTGCCAAGGCTACATTTACAGCCTCAATATTATTTCTGAGTAATTTCGGGTCGATCATAATCAATCTTTGCAGAAGAAAAAAACTGGCTATAGTGTAAGCTCTTAACGTCAAAAAATACAGTGACCATGACCCTGGCTGCGTCCTATTAGCACAATATTTAGGAAGCTTCTTACTGCAAAATGGCTAAATATTCAGGCTGAATCACTTCCTTTAAATCCACATAGGACACTTTTAATTCAGGCATTCCTGTTGCTGCGGGAGCTAATTCGCCTGCCGGATACACCATCACCAGACCTGTTGTATCAAAATAATAGTTATCACTCAGTTTTAACTGCTGTTGTTGAATCCCTTGCGTATTCAGCCATTGAGTATTGGCCTGATACATTGCATTCAGCAGTTTCTGCTCACCGCCATTTAATAATAGTTGAGAGAGGGCCAAACGTTTTTTCTGTTTTAGATCAAAATTGATATATTCCACATGTTTCAGAGAAGCATTTTTATTCCTTGCCAGATTGGAACTTTTTAAGGCAAAAGTCGCCAGATAAGCACGCTGATCGACAAATTCCACCTTGATAAAGCGCTGATCCAGATAATGCGGCTCATCAGCTTTTTTAGGATTTTTCTGGGTGAATTTGGTGAATGCAACAGGTTCAGTATGCTGAATACGCTCAATAAAATATTGATTAATCCAGTCAATATTGCTGTCCACCGTCTGTAGATCAAAGCGTACACAACCTTCTATTTCACACACCACTTTGGCTGCCCCTTTAATTGGAACGGTTTTGGCTTCAATTTGCACAACCCGATCTGTTTGCGCGAGCGTTGCCACTGAGCTGGAGTGAGGCTGACAACCCATCATACCCACAGTGAGTAACAAGACAGCGTAAATTTCAGCAGTTTTCAATAGATTAATTTTCATCCTGAGCTCCCAAAATTTTACAATTTCATTGACTCGACTTTTATTTATTCTAAGATGCTCTCCTGTTTAGATATAGCTGAACCTTGTAGCCTGTCCAAAATAATCCTGATGATCGGCAATAAAAAAGCAACCTCGAAAGGTTGCTTTTTTATTTGGTTCATATTGATGCTTATTGATCAATAATGTCCGTACCTTTTGGTGGAGTAAAGTTAAAGGTAGAGGCTGGAATACTGCTATTTACTTTTACATTACTGAATTTGATATTGGTGGTTTGTCCCAATGAATCCTGCAAGATCATCAAGCTTGGTGCTTTGTTCGCGCCAAAGCTAATGGTCAGGCTTTCAAACACACCATCGGTATTTTTAGGATACAGCGTGTAATAGGTTTTGCCTTTATTTGGCTGAGTCACCCGGTAAGACTGCATAATCTGGCTGGTGTTTCCTGACAGCAATAAGGCCGGCGTATTGGCAACCTGCTCATCTAAGCTTTGACGAACGGCTTGCTGCAAGTCCGGATCATAAATCCATACGGTTTTACCCGTGGTTGCAATGACTTGCTTCGACGGTGCGGTCGTTTCCCAATAGAATTTACCCGGACGCGCGACTTTCATCACCCCTTTAAAGGTTTGATTCATATGTTGTGCAGTCAAACCTTTTTTCTGGGTCGCTCTCGGGTTGGTTACCTTGGTACTTTGTTCGAAATTTGCAGTCATGCTACGCACATGATTGAGCTGCTTGACCAAACTGGCTGTTGCCTGTTGCTCCGAAGCTGCCACAGGTGCAGCAAACACGGTTGTACTCATCACCGGTGCTAAAGTCACTGCACCCAGAGCCATAGCACAGACGGTTTTACGAAGCATATTCATAATTTCACCTTTATATTTTGCGTAATCGCAATTTATTTGATAACTCATCTTAAACGAAAATTAAAAGCTAAAATGATAGAAAATAAGAACTTTTGTATTGTTATTAATTCGAAATCGGTTTTTTTGTTCATCATTATGAAGATTTCAGGACAATTTTTACATTATGGAATGTCGCTTAATCTGCCTATTAATTTTCAGGCATAAAAAAACCCACAATAACTGTGGGCTTTTTTTCTATCTCAGCGGATTACGCGTCAACAGATACGTAGCGACGGCCAAATTGACCTTTCACTTCGAATTTTACTACGCCATCAGCAGTAGCAAATAATGTATGGTCACGACCCATACCAACGTTTTGACCAGCGTGGAATTCAGTACCACGTTGACGAACGATGATGTTACCTGCAGTTACAGTTTGACCACCGTAAACTTTAACACCTAACATCTTAGGATTCGAATCACGACCGTTCTTAGTCGAACCACCGGCTTTTTTAGTTGCCATGTCTATTTACTCCTCGTAATTAGCCTGAAATAGCTGTAATTTTCAACTCAGTGAACCATTGACGGTGACCTTGTTGTTTACGGTAGTGTTTACGACGACGCATTTTGATGATGCGGATTTTGTCGTGACGACCATGGCTAACTACTTCAGCAGTTACAGTAGCACCAGCAACAACTGGAGCACCGATTTGAATGCTTTCACCGTTAACAAGCATCAATACGTCATCAAACGTAATAGTCGCGCCAGTTTCAGCTTTCAATAATTCTACTTTAAGGGTTTCACCCTCAACTACACGGTGCTGTTTACCACCGCTTTGGATTACTGCGTACATAATGTACTCCAAACAAGCCCGTGTCGTCGTGCCGATAAAGGAATATATCGAACTTAAGACGTACGCCACTGGGGGATATCTAAGGGCGAGGATTTTAAGGGATATTCAAAAAAACAACAAGCCATTTTACTGAAATAATAATGAGCAGGATGCGCTAATTATTTAACTATTAAATAATTTCTATCAAATCAAATACTCAAGATATATTCAGCAACAAAATAATACAGCAGAAATCCGGCCAGTTTGATTAATATACTCAGCCTGACGAATAGGGCGATGCCCTGACCTTTCCTGATTTTTTATGGCTCGAAATATGGATCGAATCTACATAAGATCTATAAAAAGCTGATTTTTAGTGGAGTTTATGCATTTCTTAGGTTTCACTCATGTTATAAATTGTTAAACTACGCCCAGCGATTTACCAGACTAGAGGTTTTCTTTCACATGACCATCGACTTTAAGCAAGACATTCTCGCGCCTGTTGCTAACGACTTTGCTGCGATGGACACATTCATTAATGAAGGAATTACCTCAAAAGTTGCATTAGTGATGGCTGTCAGCAAACATGTGGTAGAAGCGGGTGGCAAACGTATGCGCCCGATTATGTGCCTTTTGGCCGCCAAGGCGTGTGGTGCTGAAAATTTAGAACCGCACCGCAAACTGGCTGCAATCATTGAGATGCTGCATACCGCAACACTGGTGCATGATGATGTGGTGGATGAGTCTGGCCTGCGCCGTGGCCGCCCGACGGCCAATGCGACCTGGAATAACCAGACTGCGGTTTTAGTCGGTGACTTTCTGATTTCACGTGCTTTTGATTTGCTGGTCGATCTGAACAACATGGTGTTGCTCAAAGATTTTTCGACCGGTACCTGTGAAATTGCTGAAGGTGAAGTGCTGCAACTACAATCCCAGCATCAACCGGAAACCACTGAAGCGACTTATTTGAATATTATTCATGGCAAAACTTCGCGCCTGTTTGAACTGGCCACCGAAGGTGCTGCCATTTTGTCGGATAAAGATGAATTCCGTCAGCCTTTAAAAACCTTTGCCGGACATTTCGGCAATGCTTTCCAGATTATTGATGACATTTTAGATTACACCTCCGATGCGGACACGCTCGGCAAAAATATTGGTGATGATCTCATGGAAGGTAAACCGACCCTGCCATTGATTACGGCACTGAAAAACACCACCGGTGAGCAACATGAAATCATCCGTCGCAGTATTGCGACTGGCGGTACGGAACATCTGGAACAGGTCATTCAAATTGTCAATGAATCTGGTGCGCTGGATTATTGCCGTCAACGTGCTACAGAAGAAACTGAAATTGCAATTGATGCCTTACAGGCATTACCTGACTCCGAATATCGTCAGGCCCTGATTAATCTGGCCAAACTGGCCCTACACCGAATTCAGTAACTTTTAAACTCGCCTATGCATATTAATTTTCTAGATCTTTTTCAAAACATGCAACACCAGCTTGAACAACCTCGGGCGGTGCTGGATGAAAATCTTCTGATTGAACTGGTTGAAAGAATCAGACCTGAAGACAGCAGAAATACCGAAGAGATCGAAGCGAAATTCAATGCATTTATCCGGGCTTTATTACTCACCCCGAATGCGGTTGCCACGCTTCAAACCTTTACCCTGCGGATCATTAACCGCTATAAACAAACCGGTCTGTTTTCCGATACCGGTATTTTATCTCTGGATGGGTTCTGGAACCAGCTGAATCAGCGCCTTGGCGCGCATGTCTTACCGCTGATTCCCGACCATCAGCAACTCCAGGAATTATTCCGCAAGGTTTTTTATCAGCGTACCGATAAATACTGGCTAGATTATTTTGATGAAGATGACTGGCAACGTTTATTTTCAGTCCTGAATCAGGGACATTCCAATCAGCCTGAAAAAACCCGAATTAAAGACCAACTGATCAAGGCATTGACCATTTTGTCTTACCGGATCAGTGGTATTGGTCTGCACCCTGAATTTATTAATGCCCAGCCTGAACTGATGGAATATGAATCTCCTTTTCTGGTGCAGAATCGTGAGATTAACGAGTTTATTCAGGAATATAAAAAGCGCTATAACACAGTCACCCTGGTCGATTCGATCACGCCCCCCGATGCATCACAAGCGCTGGTGATGCTGGAACAATGTCATGATGTCGTGGCCAAGATTCGCCGTTCTACCAAGCGGACTGGCGTCAGTGTCAGCCTGACTTATATGCTGGCACTGCTAGAACAGTGTCTGGAACGGGTCGAAATCCTGCTCAATATGGTCATGGATGACGATGATCTGCGTTATCAATCCATTGGCCTATTTATGGCGGACATTACTGAAGCAATTTATAGCGAACGCAGTGTACGGGCTCTGCTGGCCACCAATAGTGAACTTTTGGCTTTACAGGTAACTGAAAATGCCAGCAAGACCGGTGAGCATTATGTGAGTACCGACAAACAAGGCTTTCTGGCCATGTATAAATCGGCTGCAGGTGCTGGTGCCATCATCGCGACGATGGCCACCTTAAAAGTTCTGATGACACGCCTCACCATGGCCCCTTTGATGCAGGCCTTTAGCTATAGCATGAACTATTCGCTAGGTTTTATGCTGATTCATGTGCTGCATTTTACCGTGGCAACCAAACAACCGGCGATGACTGCCGCTGCACTGGCTGCTACCGTACAGCAGCGTAAAGGCTCGAAAATGGCTCAAATTGCCGAGCTGGCTGCGCTGATTGTAAATATCATCCGCACCCAGTTTGTCGCCATTTTGGGCAATATTTCTATTGCAATTCCCGTAGCAGCATTGATTACCCTGCTGTGGGATTTTGCGCTGCATGAACCTTTAATGAATCATGCCAAGGCTGCCAAAACCCTGCATGACCTGAATCCGTTTACTTCATTGGCGATTCCACATGCAGCGATTGCCGGAGTATGTTTATTCCTGTCCGGATTATTGGCCGGTTATTTTGACAATATGGCCGTTTACCGCAAGGTCGGCCCGCGCCTGAAAGCCCATGTGCGTTTATCGCAGCTGATGGGGCAAGAGCGTCTTTACCGTTTTGCTGATTATATCGAACGCAATCTGGGTGCATTGGCCGGTAATTTTATTTTCGGAATCATGCTCGGCAGTATGGGCACCATTGGTTTTATTCTCGGTCTGCCGCTGGATATTCGTCATATTGCCTTTGCCTCTGCCAACTTTATTCAGGGCCTGATTACGATCAATGGTCCCGATATCGGCTTGATCGTAGTGTCTTTTCTGGGTGTGTTACTCATTGGCCTGACCAACTTGTTTGTCAGTTTCACTCTGACGATTATTGTAGCCTTACGCGCACGCCGGGTGCGTTTTGAACAGTGGAAACCTTTGGCAAAACTGGTCATGACGCACTTCCTGACCCGACCTAGTGATTTCTTCTGGCCACCCAAGCAAAGCATTGAAATTGACGAAAATCATACATCGACAAAAACTCAAAACTGAGATAATTACACTATATTTAGCAACAAATTCCTTACGAAAAAAATGGAATTCGCATAAAATACGCACACTTGAAAAAAAGTGTACTGACAAGTACACTTTGGTTCAGACAATTGGCCGATCTGCGAACGGTTAAAAGGACAAGGATTTTTGGCATGCATTACTTGTTACTTTTTGTCGGTATTTTATTTTTAATTTTCAGTGTGTTCATCCTGAATATTCCCGCTTTAAACGAGCTCGACTTGCAAGCTGTGGAATGGATGAGTCTGTATCGCACCGAGTTTTGGAATCAAATTACTCAGTCCTTATCCCTAATAGGTGGCATGCCATTTGTATTATTTTTATCCACACTATGGTGTATTGCATTGCTGTGGTATAAAAAGTATACAAACGCAATTTTTATATGTATCGGAATTATCGGAGGAATTCTCCTAGCTTGGCTGTTGAAATTTGCAATTGCCCGACCCCGACCACCAGAATCCTTGCATCTGGTTGAAAGCTTTGGAAGTTCCTTTCCAAGTGCCCATAGTCTATATGCGGCTTGTCTGGCTTGTTTGGCAATTTACATCCATCGGCAACATTCCCGTTATACCCTCATCGTGATCGGTGCAGTGGTATGGATGCTGATGATGGGGATCTCAAGAGTTTATCTGGGCGTACATTTTCCTTCAGATGTCATATCCGGCTGGAGTATCAGTTTTATTTGGATTTCGTTGTGGTATATGGTCTGGATCAGATATTGCGCGGCTCACAAATAAGAAAATTTAGATATAAATCTAATTAGAGGTGGAATAATGATGTCTGCAAAGCTTTGGGCACCTGCCCTGACTGCTTGCGCATTGGCAACAAGTCTTGCACTTGTTGGTTGTAGCAAAGATCCTAAAGAGGGCCAGCAAGCTGGTGCTCAACAACAAATGCCACCGACTGAAGTCGGTGTTCTTGTTGCACAACCGCAAAGTGTAGAGCAGTCTGTAGAGCTCTCAGGTCGTACAACAGCATTTGAAATTTCAGACGTACGTCCACAAGCCAGTGGCGTGGTGCTTAAACGCTTGTTCACGGAAGGCAGCTATGTGCGTGAAGGTCAGGCCTTATATGAAATCGATTCAAGCACCAACCGCACTACAGTAGACAATGCCCGTGCAGCGATTGCCCGTGCTGAAGCCAATCTGGGCGTATTGCGTGTGAAGGAAGGCCGTTACCGTCAACTGGTCGGTACCAATGCCATTTCCAAACAGGAATATGATGACATCGCGGCACAGGTCAAACTGGCTGAAGCTGATTTGAATGCCAATCGCGCAACTTTGCGTAATGCAGAAATCAACCTAGGCTATTCGACTGTACGTGCTCCGATTTCGGGCCAGACCAACCGTTCGTCTGTGACAGCGGGTGCCTTGGTGACAGCGAATCAGCCAGAGCCATTGGTAACGATTCAGCGTCTAGATCCAATCTATGTAGATATCAACCAGTCAAGTGCCGAGCTTTTACGTTTACGTCAACAGCTTAATCAAGGCAGCTTGAACAGCTCGAACAACACCAAAGTCAAGTTGAAGCTTGAAGATGGCAGTATCTACCCGGTTGAAGGCCGTCTTGCATTTTCCGATGCCAGCGTGAACCCTGAAACAGGTACTGTGACTTTACGTGCAGTATTCCCGAACAAAAATCACCTGCTTCTACCAGGTATGTTTGCCACTGCGCAAATCGTACAAGGTGAAGTACCGAATGCTTTCCTGATTCCGCAAGCAGCTTTGACCCGCACCCCAACAGGTCAGGCAATGGCGATGCTGGTCGGTGCTGACAATAAAGTGACGCCACGTCCAGTGACCACCGTTGGTTCCCAAGGCAGCAACTGGATTGTGACTGAAGGTCTGAATCCAGGCGATAAAGTGATTGTAGATGGTATTGCGAAAGTAAAACCTGAACAGCAAGTTGTACCAAAACCTTATCAACCTCAAGCTGCTGCACCGCAACAGCCTGCAGCCAGCGAGAAAAAGGCAGATGATGCTAAAGAGAAACCTGAACAAAAACCTGCTGCAAATGCATAAGGAGTAATGGTTCATGGCTCAATTCTTTATTCATCGCCCGATTTTCGCTTGGGTGATTGCATTGGTGATTATGCTGGCGGGTATTTTAACCATCAGTAAAATGCCGATTGCACAATATCCAACCATCGCACCACCAACCGTAACCATTTCTGCGACTTATCCGGGTGCATCTGCTGAAACTGTTGAAAATACAGTGACCCAGATCATCGAGCAGCAGATGAACGGTATGGATGGCTTGCGCTATATCTCGTCTAACAGTGCGGGTAATGGTTCTTCGTCTATTTCCTTGAACTTTGACCAGGGTGTCGATCCTGATATCGCACAGGTTCAGGTTCAAAACAAATTACAGTCTGCGACTGCCCTGCTGCCTGAAGATGTACAGCGTCAGGGTGTGCGGGTGACCAAATCGGGTGCCAGCTTCCTACAAGTTTTGGCATTCTATTCACCTGATAGCAGCCTGACCGCAGATGACATCAAAGACTATGTTAACTCGAATATTGCTGAGCCTTTAAGCCGTGTGGCCGGGGTTGGTGAAGTTCAGGTCTTTGGTGGTTCTTATGCGATGCGTATCTGGCTGGATCCAGCCAAAATGGCCAGCCTGCAAGTGACGCCAAGTGATATTGCTACTGCAATCCGTACCCAAAACGCACAGGTTGCCGTAGGTCAGTTGGGTGGCGCGCCTGCAGTTCAAGGACAAGTGTTAAATGCGACGGTAACGGCTCAAAGTCTGTTACAAACGCCGGAACAGTTCAGCAATATCTTCCTGAAAAATGCCACTTCGGGGGCGCAAGTTCGTTTAGGTGATGTTGCACGAGTTGAACTTGGTGCAGATAACTATCAGTTCGATTCTAAATTTAATGGTAAACCGGCTGGTGGTGTAGCAATTAAACTTGCGACTGGCGCCAATGCCCTGGATACCGCACAAGCGGTTGAAGAGCGTTTAAAACAGTTACGTCCAAACTATCCGCAAGGCATGGTCGACCAACTGGCGTTTGATACAACACCATTTATTGAACTGTCGATTAAGAGTGTAGTTAAAACTCTGATCGAAGCGATTATTCTAGTATTCCTGGTGATGTTCCTGTTCTTGCAGAACTGGCGTGCCACCATCATTCCAACCATGGCAGTTCCAGTCGT
The DNA here is from genome assembly GCF_013417805.1 of Acinetobacter sp. YH12226. Taxonomy (GTDB): domain Bacteria; phylum Pseudomonadota; class Gammaproteobacteria; order Pseudomonadales; family Moraxellaceae; genus Acinetobacter. The sequence goes on from NZ_VPDG01000001.1 coordinate 263,933, forward strand.
AGTATTGGGTACATTTGCCGTCATTAACATCTTTGGCTTCTCGATTAATACCCTGACCATGTTTGCCATGGTATTGGCGATTGGTCTTCTGGTCGATGACGCGATTGTTGTGGTCGAGAACGTCGAACGGGTCATGGTGGAAGAACATCTGGATCCGGTTACTGCAACTGAAAAATCGATGAAACAGATTTCTGGCGCATTGATTGGTATTACCTCGGTGCTGTCGGCAGTATTCGTTCCAATGGCTTTCTTCGGTGGAACCACCGGGGTCATTTATCGCCAGTTCTCGATTACGCTGGTAACAGCGATGGTCTTGTCACTGGTGGTTGCCTTAACCTTTACTCCTGCCCTGTGTGCGACCCTGCTGAAACAGCATGATCCGAACAAGCCGGAAAGTAATGGTATTTTTGCGCGTTTCTTCCGCTGGTTTAATAGCAGTTTTGACAAGGTCTCTGTGAAATATCAGGGCGGCGTCAACCGCATGACCCACAGCAAGATTTTCTCAGGTGTGGTGTATGCCGTGGTACTGGGTATTATTGTGCTGTTGTTCCAGAAACTGCCTTCTTCGTTCCTACCGGATGAAGACCAGGGCGTGGTCATGACGCTGGTTCAGTTACCGCCAAATGCAACCTTGGAACGTACCGACAAAGTGGTCAGCACCATGACCAACTATTTCTTGGAAAACGAGAAAGAGCATGTAGAATCCGTCTTTAGTGTGGCAGGTTTCTCCTTCACGGGTGTGGGACAAAATGCAGGTCTGGCTTTCATTAAGTTGAAAGACTGGTCAGAGCGTCACAGTCCGGAATCTCAAGTCGGTGCCATTATTCAACGTGGTATGGCGCTAAACATGATTGTCAAAGATGCGTCTTACATCATGCCGCTACAATTACCTGCAATGCCTGAACTGGGTGTGTCGGCTGGCTTTAACTTACAGCTCAAAGCTGCAAGTGGTCAAAGTCATGACCAGCTCCTGGCAGCACGTAATACGATCCTCGGTCTAGCAGCACAAGACTCGCGTCTGGCTGGTGTGCGTCCAAATGGTCAGGAAGATACTCCACAGTACCGTGTCATTGTCGATCATGCACAAGCCGGTGCATTGGGCGTGAGTGTTGCTGAAATTAACAGCACCATGGGCATTGCTTGGGGCGGTTCGTATATCAATGACTTCATTGATCGCGGTCGTGTCAAGAAAGTCTATGTTCAGGGTGAAGCTGGCTCGCGGATGATGCCGGAAGATCTGGATCAATGGTATGTGCGTAATAATCGCGGTGAAATGGTGCCATTCTCGGCATTTGCCACAGGCGAATGGACCTACGGTTCTCCACGTCTTGAGCGTTATAACGGCGTATCGTCCATGAACATTCAGGGTACACCTGCTCCGGGTATCAGCTCGGGCGATGCGATGGTGGCCATGGAAGAAATTGTAGCGAAGTTACCAGAAATGGGCTTGCAAGGTTTCGATTTCGAATGGACAGGTCTATCTTTGGAAGAGCGTGAATCTGGTGCGCAAGCTCCGTTCCTGTATGCCTTGTCACTGCTGATTGTCTTCCTGTGTCTGGCAGCCCTGTATGAAAGCTGGTCGATTCCGTTCTCGGTTCTACTGGTGGTGCCATTGGGTATTTTCGGTGCATTATTACTCACCTTTGGTGGAATGGTGCTGCTGCAAAATCCAAACCTGTCGAATAACATTTACTTCCAGGTAGCGATTATTGCCGTGATTGGTCTTTCTGCGAAAAACGCGATCTTGATTGTCGAGTTTGCGAAAGAATTGCAGGAACAAGGTGAAGAGTTATTTGAAGCGACCTTGCATGCGGCAAAAATGCGTTTACGTCCAATTATCATGACCACATTGGCCTTTGGTTTTGGTGTATTACCGCTTGCCCTGGCTTCAGGTGCAGGTGCAGGTAGCCAGCACTCAGTCGGTTATGGTGTACTCGGCGGCGTGATCAGCTCGACCTTGTTAGGTATCTTCTTTATCCCGGTATTCTACGTGTGGATTCGAAGTGTCTTTAAATACAAACCAAAACAACAAAATCAGGAGTATAAGTCGTAATGCAAAATGTATGGTCTATTACAGGTCGTAGCATTGCGGTATCTGCCCTTGCGCTTGCTTTGACGGCCTGTCAAAGCATGCGCAGTCCAGAGCCGGTTGCGCAGGCAGATATCCCGAGCAGCTATACCAATGCGTCTGGTACTTCTGTAGCAGAACAGGGTTATAAAAACTTTTTTGCCGATCAGCGCCTGTTACAGGTGCTGGATCTGGCATTAAACAATAACCGTGATTTGCGTATTGCTGCCCTCAATATTCAACGAGCTCAGCAACAGTATCAGATTACTGAAAACAACCAGTTACCGACGATCGGTGCCAGTGGTAGCGTATTACGCCAGGACACCATGAATTCCCAGAATCGTGGTGCAGTGACGACTTATAATGTCGGACTGGGTGTAACTGCGTATGAACTGGATTTTTGGGGACGTGTCCGCAGCTTGCGTGACAATGCGCTGGATAGTTTCCTGGCGACCCAAAGTGCTCGAGATGCGACGCAAATTGCCTTGATTGGTCAGGTGTCTCAGGCTTGGCTTAGCTATTCGTTTGCCAATGCCAATCTGGCTTTGGCTGAGCAAACGCTGAAAGCTCAGCTTGAATCTTTTAATCTGAACAAAAAACGTTTTGATGTCGGGATCGACAGCGAGCTTCCAGTGCGTCAGGCGCAAATTTCGGTTGAAACAGCACGTAATGATGTTGCGAATTACCGGACTCAGGTGGCACAGGCACAAAACCTGTTAAACCTGCTGGTCGGTCAGCAAGCGCCTGCGAATTTATTACCAGCACAACGCGTGACCCGCATCACTTCCAATACTGCATTGGGTTCAGGCTTGCCAAGTGATCTATTGATCAACCGTCCAGATGTTCGTGCAGCAGAATACCGCCTGTCTGCGGCAGGTGCCAATATTGCGGCAGCACGTGCACGTCTGTTCCCGACAATTAGTTTGACCGGTTCAGCAGGTTATGCCTCTACTGATTTAGGCGACCTGTTTAAATCAGGTAGTTTTGCCTGGTCATTTGGTCCGAGTCTGGATATTCCAATTTTTGATTGGGGTACCCGTCAGGCCAATATCCGTATTTCTGAAACCGATCAGCAAATTGCCTTGTCAGATTACGAAAAGTCGATTCAGACTGCTTTCCGTGAAGTGAATGATGCCTTGGCAGTACGTCAGAATATTGGTGATCGTCTGGCAGCTCAGCGCCGTCTGGTCGAAGCAACCAACACCACCTATCGCTTGTCGCAGGCACGTTTCCGCGCCGGAATTGACAGCTATCTGACTGTACTGGATGCACAGCGTGCGTCTTATGCAGCAGAACAAGGTTTGTTATTGCTTGAACAGGCTAATCTGAACAATCAGGTTGAAGTCTACAAAACCCTGGGGGGCGGCTTGAAAGTCAACACGACGGATACCCTGCCGAATACCCCGTCTGTGTCTGAACAGCGTCGTGCGGCAGAACAGCCAGCGCAATAAATTCCAGACAGATCAGGAAAAGCTCACTTCGGTGGGCTTTTTTTATTGCATTTTCAAGGCAGTTTTCCTATTGTCATAGACCAGCGATTTATTTAGAAAACATGCACATGTTACTTAGCAATCTGGAATCTGTACCGGGACATACCATTCGCCAGCAAATTGATGTGGTGTATGGTTGTACCGTACGCAGCAAACATGTCGGACGTGACTTGCTGGCCGGCCTGAAAAATATTGTCGGTGGTGAGCTTACCGCCTATACCGAACTGCTGGAAGAATCACGACAGGAAGCCATGAACCGCATGATTGAAAAAGCCCGTAGTAGGGGTGCCAATGCGATTGTCGGCATTCGTTTCTCGACCTCTAATATCGCCCAAGGTGCTTCTGAACTCTTTGTTTATGGGACAGCCGTAGTCGTTGATCCGATCATGCCGAAATTGCCCGACCCTTTTCCGCAGGCGGATTAAAGCATGGATGGTTTAATTCTCCAGATCATCATTTTTGCCATTCTGTTTTGTGTCGGTTTCGGTTTTGGACGTTATAACGAAGGTAAACATTTTCGTTATCTGGATGAACAGGAACAACGTCTGGCATATATCCGGGTGAACAATAGCCGCTTCGCTGTGTCTGAATATTCCGGACAGATGATCAGCAGCAATGTGGTCATTTCCCATGATTATTTTAAATATGCGATTGCAAATGTGCAGAATATACTTGGTGGTCGTCTGACCAGCTATGAAAGTGTAGTAGAACGTGCAAGACGTGAAGCGATTGTACGTTTAAAACTCGAAGCCGAAAAAATCGGGGCGACTCAGATTATGGGTATTCGGCTCAGCACCACTGAACTCGGTATGCAAGGTGGCATGGTGGAAGTCTTTGCTTATGGCACTGCAATCCAACAACCCGCTCAATCCGTTTAAACATCGGTTCAAAAAAAAATTTATTGAGATGATCACGCCTGCTGCATGATCCGCGCAGTCAAATTGCTGAACGTGGATCAAGCTCCGCACCTTTAGGATAAAATCTCGTAGAGGAAATAACTAAGGCTGCTACTCAGGCCGTTGCAATCTTCTTTATTGCAAACGGTTCTGTGCTAGGATCTTGAGAAGTCAGCAAAATAAATATAAATGGCATGATGCAGCTTCTTCAATCTATAAAAATGGCACTTCAATCCCGTCTGTATTTCTTTATTATTTTCCCAGCCATCATTGGATTTTATCTGGTTTTACAGACAGTCACTCCTTTGAGTTGGTCAAGCTGCCTCTTGATCAGCTGGAATATCGCAATTTACGCTTATTTATTATTGACCATAAAAAAACTCTGGCGTATTGATCATGCTCATATTCTGCAACGCGCCATGCAACAGGATGCCAGTAAATGGATCATTCTGTTTCTGGTGATCATCACCCTGATCATGTGTTTTATCGCGATTATTATTGAAATTAATCACTTACCCAAAGATACCACCATCCGAACCGGTCATTTAATCTTGTCAGTTCTGACCATTATTTCAGCCTGGTTCTTGATGCATACGATTTTTGCAATTCATTATGCACATGACTTTTATCTGGCACTCGACAAACAGCAACACGGTGGACTGGATTTCCCCAATACCGCAAGACCGACTTATCCGGACTTTCTATATTTTAGTTATATCATCGGGACTTCTGCGCAAACTGCAGATGTATCCATTACTTGCCAATCTATGCGGGTTCTAAATACCTTACATTTGCTTTTGGCTTACGGATTCAATACCACCATTCTGGCCATCAGTATTAATGTGACGGCAAACTTTATCAGCACTTAAAAAAGTTTTTTGGATAGTGGCAGTCACCCTGAAAATGGCGATCTACCGCCCAAATGACTACCACCACCTAGGTGTATACATGACCAGCTTTTAAATTAGGTCAATCACACTTTTTGATTGCTTCAAGCGGTGAGACCTTTACGCAATTCATCTTCGACAATGCTGAGTTCAATTTCACTAAATTTACGAATCTCACCTTCAGCATGCTTTTCTAGCATGCCACCTAGTAAAGGCACTTTGACTTTGACTGTCCAGTTTAACTGGAACTGGATCTGGTCTTGATCTCCGGTAACTGCACGCTGACAGATGGCTTCGATCGGCAAGTTCGCACCGAGTTGTACCGTCGAAGTCATTTCATTCAGATCGCTGACATCGGTACGCTGCAAACGGAAGGCATCTTTGAGTAATTTTTTTGCGATATCCGGAATATTAACATCCAGATTATAAGCGCGTTTCAGGGTATACATATGCCCCTGCTTTTCCGAAACAAGGATTTCCAAGTTTTGCGCAGGAATTCGATGGCAAACTGCCTCATGCAAACGAATATCATTGGCCAAACGCTTAAATTCATCAATAGACACGCCATTGATAATTGCTTTCACGGTGAACTGATGTGCCATGCTATTTTTTCCTTATTTTTATTACGATATTCGCCTATGCCACTCTCGGCTGATGCGAATAAAAATCAGATACAGAGATGACTCTGCAATTTATATCAACTTTATAGCGGATGTCATTATTCTTTTATCGGGAAATTCCGGCAGCCCGGTCAATGTTTGCAACATAGTTTTACTGAAAGCTGTGCCTGTCCACAGCTGATCTGTAGCTGCGCTTCGCCATAATAAATCACGGCATGAAACTCATCGGCACCATCATCTAGACCGGAAACATAGTATTCAGTTCTAGCTGGGAAAGCCTGCAGCCAGTCAGCCTTATAAAAATCAGACACAGAATCAAACTGCAAATACAGTTCAGGCTCAGCTTCGATCTTCATCGCCAGTGCAATAAACTTCTGTAATTGTGCTTGATGAAAATCAATGATCATAGTATTTCTGCCTTTTTAGTCCGGATCATTGCTCGCCAGACTTCGTACATTTTAAATGACTATTTCAAGGATACGACTCTCGAGTTTTGAGGTTTTTCTAGCACAAGATTATGGCTTAAAGGAGATAAATTATATGGGCTATTTCCGCCAAGCGGCAGAAAAAATCTGAGCTAAGGCATGAGATACCTTTTCTGAATTGCAATGGCTTAAGTACGTAGTCTGAGATCTTCAATCGTACAGAATGACTGAAAGTGGTGTTCTAAGCACAGTCAGAATGCAAAAGTTCCCTGTGAATTTCATGCCGGTGCTCTTCTCCAAAACGGTCGACATGTGCATAGAATACGCCATAGCGACCGACATAATATTCCAGTGACTGATCATAAAAATTCCAGAAAATAGACCATTCGCCTAAATCCATCTGACGAATCTGGGTACCACTGTGCATCGGCATTTTTTGTAATAGTTCTTGCTGTAACTGTTCGGCCTGTGCTCGACTCTCAATATGCACCTGCCGTTGAAAGAATAGCTGTGCCACATCGTCAAACAATTCCAGTTCATAAGCATCCACCAGATGTACTTGCTGCTCTTGCTCGATGACCTCTTGCTCTGTCATGCTGGAAATCTGTGCCGGTTTTTCTGGACGCTGACGCGCCAGATGGCGCTGAGCTTTATAGATCTTTCTGCCGACGATCCAGGCAGCATTCAACATGAATAAAACACATAACAGGAACAGTAATTTCAGCATGGTGGATGATCTCATGTGACTAATTTTATTTTTATGGTTATAGGATCAAGATTCATTTGAATAGTCCCTTTTGACCCAGCATACGTCTATTTTTTATACAGTGCAAACTTGAGGCTTATTTTTACTATTTATCTTCTCTGCTTGCTCATTTTACCCAGATTCGAACTTCGATTTATTTAAAAATTGATTTACTTTGATTTTTTATTTTTAACTCCCTAATGAGATTCAAGAACTTGAGATAAACAAACAGGACAAATCAGCAACAGAACAGATCTTCACATGGATAAATCACGGAAAATATTCTCAAAAAACTACAATATTGTTCTGTTTTTTACCCTCTTCTTTTTTATCAAATAAACCTTCCCTATAAATGTTCTAGAAAATGAATAATATTATGATTCGTGAAGGGAGGGTCGAAGATATACCTCAAATTATTCAGGTCATTCATGACAGCATTCAGTCCTGTGTACTGGATCATCAGCGTGAAGAAAGCAAAATTCAAACCTGGCTAGAAAAGTTTGATCATGCCAGCCTGATTGTCGATATGCTGTATAACGATTGCTGGGTTTATCTCATATATGACAAGGTCGTCGGGTTCTTATTGGTCAGTGATGCTGGAGAAATCCGGATGCATTATGTGGCCCAACACTGCCAAAGACTGGGATTTGGCACCGAGTTATTTCAACAAATGCATCGCACTTTATTAAAGAAAAAAATTCATCAGATTGAAATACAATCTACCCAAACTGCCTTAAGTTATTATCAGCACTGCGGCTTTCATCCACATTCTGCCGAGTCAGAAGATGAATCGCGCTATCTGTATAAATATGTTTTTTAATCGACCTCTTTTTCAATTTTTAACTGATCACGTCCTGCCTGTTTAGCGGCGTAGAGCTGCACATCTGCCGCTTTCATCAATTCATGAATATCTGCATAGCCATGGTTTTGTTCAACCCAGGCCGCGCCCATACTAACCGTAACATAATCTTTTGCATCTGGCCGATTCAGATGTTGCATACGCTGTTCCCGAATCTGGTTTAACACATTTTCCAGATTTTTCAGGGCAGTTTGCACCGGCATTCCAGTGAGCAGAATCGCAAACTCTTCACCACCATAACGTGCCAGATAGCCAGATGGTGGCAAAGCAGCTTGAATAATCCTGACCAGATTTTTCAGGATTTCATCGCCTTTTAAGTGACCATAGTAGTCATTATAGTTTTTAAAAAAATCGACATCGAGCATGGCAAAAATCAAGGTATGTTGCGGCTGTTGTTGGGTTTGTAAAAACTGCTGCTGGATTTCATGATTTAAGGCACGCCGGTTAAAAGCCCCGGTCAATGCATCAATATTCATCTGCTGTTCCAGTTTGGCATTCACTTCACGCAGCTGCTGAGTGCGTTCTTTGACTTTTTGATCAAGCGAATTATTGAGCGCGATCAGGTTCAGGTTTAGCTGTTCAGTCTCATAAGTTTGATGTGCATAATGTCTGGACTGCTGAAACATAATTAGTAAGGCATAGATACTGGTTGAGATAAAGAACAGATGCGTGGTTTTAATTACATTGATCAGCAACAGATAATCATTCAAAAAAGTTAGACAGAGGAAAATAATCGCAATCAGATTTAAACGCGAATAATGCTCTTTATAACGTAAGGTCTGATAAAAGCCGTAAATAAAATTACCGATGATGACCAAGGCAAAAATTGCACTAAATAGGGCCAGACGTTCAAATATCTCAGGAGGTGAAAATAGGGTGAAAGTAATGTTAAAGACCAGTAAGGCCACTGCGATATAATAAATCACCGGATTTAGATAGCGCCGGTTAAACAGATGCATATAGCTGAGAAAAAAGAAGGCAGCAATAAAAGTAAACAGATACTCTAAGCGGGTTCCCCACAGCCAGTTGATATTGGTAAATACCGAATAGGCATAAGGTGCAGAAAACAGGTTATGCAGGGCTAAAAAGACAATAAACCAGCCAAAAACAAAGATACTTTTACTGTTACGTTCTCGTGATCCCCTGAATACCGAAAATAGAATGGTAAACACCCCCACCCCAAGTACCGCGCCGCACACCATGGCAATACTCATCATGAGCTGCTGGAATTGGCGATTGATGGTACCTGCAACGCCAATCTGCATCGGTCGCTCGAGACCGCCATGCAAGTGGGTATAATTTGAAGCCTGAATGCTTAAGGTAATATATTCAGTATCTGGAACAAAATAGCCAATACGCGGTGCTTTTTCAGTCACCTGTTTTTCAGGTGTAGTACTGATTTCCCCGAGCCGGACAATAAACTGTCCGTTGACATATACCCGATAGGCGCCGTATTGGGTCGGAATCCGAATTGCGATGCGTCGCCCGAGAAATTCTTTCGGAATTTTTAAATAGCCAATAAAGGTACCATAGCCAGAATTTGAACCCGCCAGAGTTTTAAAAGAGGCTGGCAATTCAACTGTTTTTGACTGCAGTACAGGACTGGGCTGAATAATAAACTGGCTCGGATAAAACAGCCATTTTCCCTGCAAAGGACTCGTACTATGTTCGGTAAAATGGACTTCAGTAATATGGTCGTGAGATTGCTGCTGAAATGACGGCGAAGGGAGTTCATCCTGAGCGATTGCTGAACTTACGATGCAAGTCATCCAGCTCAAGACACAGACAAATACGAAAAAACAGACATTCCTTATCAAGTTATGCAAATACGTTATATCTCAAAATAATTCTTTATTATTCTTATAATCTACAAGGAATATTTTTGATTTCAAATCTTTTTAGATGTTTTTTGTAGCGTCTCCGGCACAGTCTATTTTGAAGCGACTGTACCAGAACCATCATACATTTTTGAATAAAAAGTATATTTTATATTCAGCCAGTTAAATCATTTTAATCACGTGTTTTTACGTCAAACAATTCAATTTCAAAAATCAGGTTGGAATTGGCCGGAATGACTTTACCCATTTTGCGTTCGCCATAGGCCAAATGTGCAGGCACCATCAGTTTACGCTTACCGCCAATTTTCATTCCTAGAATACCCTGATCCCAACCTTTGATCACACGACCGGTACCAATGACAGTTTCAAAATAATTACCACGGTCAATAGAAGAATCAAACTTGGTTCCATCTTCCAGCCAGCCGGTATAGTGCGTGGTAATTAAGGCACCTTTTACCGCTTCTTTACCTTCGCCTACTTTTAAATCAATAATTTCAAGTTCGTTGATCATGGTTATTTACCTGAGAGGAGCATAAAATTCAAAGCTCAGTATAAACTGGATTGCTCTGTTTTTTTAAGCTTGGGACATTGATGGGTTAAAAGCTGAGTTCCTGAATATTCTTATCATTGAGTAAATACTGGGTTAATTCTTGATGATTCTTGGCCGATCCCATCAGAATCCAGCGTCCGACAATCTGTTGATCAATTTTTTTTTGTGAGGAATGCACCACTTTTAACTCATAACGTTTAAATAACATTTCGTAGTGATCGGAATCATTCTGATCGAATGGGCAGACGATTTCATAGCTGCGTTCTTGATTCAGAGATTCGATACCGCGCTGGACATACATCAATAAAACCAGCACCGCCATGACAATAAAAGTAGCCCAAATACTTAAGAGTTCATAGCCTGCACCGACCGCCATGCCGAGTGCGGCTGTCATCCAGATCGTGGTTGCGGTAGTAATTCCAGAAATACGGTTATCATCTTTCAGGATAACACCAGCGCCCAGAAAACCCAGCCCAGTCAAGACATTGGCGGCCAGCCGGTCAGGATTGGCCACGCCTATTTTCAGGGAGATAATGGTAAATAAACAGGAACTCAGACTGACCATAATCATGGTACGCAATCCAGCAGATTTACTGTGATACTCACGCTCTGCACCAATAATTGCGCCAATCGCGACAGCTAGCAGTAAATCATAAAGTTCATGGTACATGGTGCAACCCTGCGTATTCTTATTCCTCAGATATACGCAATTTGAGCTACAGGATACAAGTCCAGACTTGCATCCTTATTTGGCCTTATTGTAACTGTTCCCACTCCACCAGCACCTGGCCCTGATCGCCAATCAAGGTCCATTCACCATCCATCACATTGAGCTGTAACTGCATGGTGCGTTCGCATAACTGTGGCAATGCGTCGGTGGTTGCGGTAGATAACTTCCACACTTCCACATTTTTTAAGATTTTTAATTTGCTGCTGCGCTTATACCATTCATCCACCGCAGAACCATAGGTGACAACTGCGACCTGCTTGCAACGCGCACTGGCCTTTTTGACTTTATCTTCATCCGGGCTACCGACTTCAATCCATTTGACCAGTTGACCGGTCAGATCTTTTTCCCAGAGTGCCGGTTCATCGGTTTCAAAAAGATCCTTGGTAAATTCCAGCGCTTCATCGGCATAGCGTGCATAGGCCAAAATACGCACCATCAAGCGTTCAATGGTTTCTGAAGGATGCAGCGCCATCGTCAGCTGATAGTCTGCATAACGATGCGTATCCATGTCCGCAATATTCAAATCAACCTTATAAATCGTCGCTTTTAACGCCATCACATAATCCTCAAATTTGGCGCCTAGCATATAAGATTTAGCGCTATTTTGCTGAACAGATTTAGGCCAATAATTCATTCAGCGCACTAGAAACAGTACCATTATTTCTCTGGATCCATACGACATTGCATCAGGGCAGTTTCAAAGGCCAGCCAATCCCGTGACTGTTGATAAATCACTTCTACCCGGTTATCAATGCCTTCATCTGCCGACTGATAATTAAACTGCTCAGGATTAAAATTAAAGCTTTTCCAGCCTTGATCCGTATTAAAAATTCCCTTGATTCTGAGCCAGTCTTTTTGTTCACAGAGCAGATCCAGCAGATCATAAAAATTGAATTGCCAGCGTTTTGGCAATTTCCAGCCCGCAACCTGATAACCCTGCGCGCTTTCTACATAATGATAAGGCATTTGCTGAATCACTAAGGGCGTATCTGCTGAACGGGTGATCTGTTGCTGTTTTAACAAAGGCTGAATCTGACGGGCGGAACCCCGATAGTCCTGCTTGATCAGTTCGATATCGAGTTGTCCATGCTCGGTGAACAACCACTGTTGGGCATAAGGTTGATATTCTGTCTGAAGTTGCGTGAGTGCTGCGTGGTCTGCGGTTGTCATCAAGTCAGTATGTGAAATCACCACAATATGCGCTGCCTTGAGTTGGTCTGCGTACAGGTTTTGCTGAGTCCAGTCTCGATCATGCAAACGTGAACCATCTACCACTGTGACCAATGCCTGCATGTTTAAATGACTCTGCCAGTGCGGTTCGGTCAGCTGTTCCAGTAATTGGCCAGGATGCCCCAGTCCGGTAGGTTCGATAAACAGACGATCCGGTTTCACTTCTGACAGCAGGCGTGACAAGGCAATCTGCATCGGCAATTGGCTACTGCAACATAGACAACCACCCAACAGCTCTTTGACCGCATAACCCTGATCTTGCGGCAATAACTGCTGGTCTACCCCAATCTGGCCGAATTCATTCATTAGCACAGCCCAGATTTCCTGTTCCGGTTTTTGCTGTAATAAATGTTTGAGTAGTGTGGTTTTACCTGCACCCAAAAATCCGGAAATGATATGGACAGGAATAGCCTGCGACGCTGACAGAATTTTCAAAATCGACTCTCAAGAGATTGAATAGAAATAGCAATACTCTGCATTATAAAGCACAGTGTGACTTTAAAATGCGTGTTCTTCGCAAACACGGCGTGAAAATCACAGAGATAAAAATTAATGGAATGATCCCAAATTACCAATTTTCTATGTTAACTTTTATTTCAAATTGGATTCTTGAAATATTCACACACACTTTCATTAAATAAAACTCCGCATAATTAACAGAAATAAAACAACTTTCTCAGTTTTGTATCTGCTGGGTTATTCCCTGCGTGTCGCTTTTGTTAATTGATTTGCTCAGTAAAATTTCAGTGCTTAGGATGGGCATCTGTCGAATTGATGTGATGGTCAGCTCGGCAGATTACATGACATGAATAAAAGGATGCCAAAAATGAAATATGCACAAATCTTACTTGCCACTACGCTTACTGCTGCTGCAGCCACCAGTTTTGCTGATAGTAAAACTACAGATGCGAAAACCACCACTGCAGAAGAAAAAGTGATTGTGACTACCCAGGAATTACCTGAATCGAATGCTCCTGTTGCAGGCGCATCTGCAGAGCAGCCTGCTGCCTCTGAAGCTGCTGCGGAAACTACGACACCTGCAAAACCTGCTGCACGTTAAGTGATTGAACAACTCGTTTAATCCTTCAATGAAGATATCAGGGACAGTAATTCTCCAGTAGGCTTTGTCCTATACTGCCCCCGATATTATTCTATGCTGAATCATGCTTGATGCTGGTTCAGCATTTTTATTGCATAAAATCTATTTATCACCATAGTCAAAACTGATCATAGAATTAATACAGGCTATCAAATTTTTATTATTTTTATAATTAAAATCAATTATTTATTCAAAAACCACCTATTTCAATCCAATATTATCCATATACTTAAGCTACTATTGCCTAACTTGTTTCTGGCTTCTAACTGTCCCTTAATAGCATCAAATGCAAGTCGATTGAGTGGACATTCGCTATGAGCAATACTAATTACACTACTGAAGTGGCAATCCTTGGCGCCGGCCCTGTCGGCTTAACCATTGCCAACTATCTGAGCAAGCAAGGCGTAGCTGTCACGATTGTCGAGCAACTGGATAGTTTGATTGATTATCCACGTGCGATTGGAATCGATGATGAATCCTTACGTACCATTCAATCTTTGGGTTTAGTCGATCAAGTCTTACCGCATACCACTCCGAATCATGCGATGCGCTTCTTGACGCCTAAAGGTCGCTGTTTTGCAGATATTCAGCCTTTAACACGTGAGTTTGGTTTCTCGCGCCGTAATGCCTTTATTCAGCCACAAGTCGATAACGTCCTACTGCAAGGCTTAAAGCAATATAAAAACACCCAAGTGCTATTTTCTCGTCAATTGACCCAGTTTAGTCAAGATGCTGACGGCGTAACACTCAATCTGCAAAATAAAGAGGGCGATGCAGAAACCATCCGCGCTCAATATCTGATTGCCTGTGATGGCGGTAATTCATATGTGCGCCGCAACCTGGGCATTGCCTTTGAAGGTGAAACCGTACCGAATCAATGGATCGTGATTGACCTTGAGAATGATCCGCTTGCTACACCACATATTTACTTATGTTGTGATCCGGTTCGTCCTTATGTATCAGCCGCATTGCCACATGGTATTCGCCGGTTTGAATTTATGGTTATGCCGGGTGAAACGCAGGAAGAACTGAGCAAACCGGAAAATATTGCCAAACTTCTTTCTAAGGTTTTACCAAGCACAGATGGTATCGAAGTGATCCGTCAGCGTGTCTATACCCATAATGCTCGTATTGCGGACAAGTTCCGTGTCGACCGTATTTTACTTGCCGGTGATGCAGCGCACATTATGCCGGTATGGCAAGGTCAGGGTTATAACAGCGGTATGCGTGATGCCTTTAATCTGGCTTGGAAAATGGCGCTGGTTGTTCAAGGCAAAGCTGGCCCAGCACTTTTAGATTCTTATCAGATCGAACGTAAAGACCATGCCAAGGCGATGATTGACCTGTCGGTGATGGCAGGTCACGTATTGGCACCACCGAAAAAATGGCAAGGTTTTGTTCGTGACGGCATTGCCTATGCCCTGAACTATATCAAGCCGATCAAACAATACCTGCTGGAAATGCGTTTCAAGCCGATGCCGAAATATCATGACGGCGCACTTTTAAGTAACGGAGCCAAGAACTCTCCGGTTGGCAAGATGTTTATCCAGCCTCAGGTTCAGCTGGCTTCAGGTGAAACCGTATTACTGGATGAAATGATCGGCAATGATTTTGCGATTATTGCCTGGGGTGTCGATCCGAAATGGGGTCTTAGTCCGGAGACGTTGCAACAGTGGAAATCGCTCGGCGTGAAATTCATCCAGGTAATTCCTGCGGTGCAATTGCAAAATAACCAGCGCAAAGAGTATCAAGATGTCATTACCATTGGTGATATCGGCATAGATATCCGCTCCTGGTTTGGTAACACGTCTGAATCCGTTGTAATCTTGCGTCCTGACCGTTTCGTGGCTGCGCTAGCCATTCCACAGTCGATGGAAAGTACCAGCCAGCAACTATTTAAAAAGCTTTACCTGAAATAATATTAGAGTCACTTTTCACCACGCTTCGGCGTGGTTTTTTTATTGTTTTAGATCTCCATATCAAGATATATAGACCGAGGAATTAGACTTGGTATTCCTGAAACCACGGAATATCTTTCAGGGAATCACGGCGAGCCATCTGCTGCAGGAAGGGTTTGAACTCGTCAAATGGCGGTAAAATTATCGCAGAGATCGCGAAAATTAAACAATAAGCCACATAGAGATCCGCCGCCGAGACTTTTTCGCCCAGCAGATAGGGACTGGCCTGCCCGATGCCCTGTTTCAGGAAATCAAATACGGCTGCTTCATTCCCAAAACTTAAACTTCTTCGGTTCTTTTCAATATTTTCTGGCGGTACCTGCAAATTTTTTATATCGATATATTCGGTGAGGGGCCCATGACAGAAAAACATCCATTTCAAATACGCCCCACGCTTCGGATCATTCAAAGCAGGTGCCAATCCTTTGTCAGAATACTTATCTGCCAGATAGATAAAAATGGCGGCCATTTCTGAAATGACGACCTCCTGATCCACCAGACAGGGAACTTTTCCCATCGGATTCATCTGAGTATACGCCTGCTGATGCATATGCTCATAGGCAACTTCCACCTGCTCAATCTGATCTTCAATCTGCAATTCTTTCAGCAAAGGCAACAAGGTCAAGCCACGTGATTGTGGGTTGTTATAGAGCTTCATCATCCTGCTTCAACCGGTTTTTATTGTTAGAGGTTCAGTATAAAGTGATTTGCAGTCCCGATTTAAAAGGATGTGCTACAGATCATTTCTGTCGCACGGCTTTTTAGATGGGCAGATTGAAGGTTTAAATATTAAAAAAGATCCACACAAAACTTTTCTTTTAATACTTTCAAAATCAGATCAATCACCACATGTTTTTGATCCTTGCGATAATTGGCATACAGTCCAATCATCGGTAACGGTTCTAGGGTCTTTTTCACCACAATATTATCGCCGAGCAATGGAATCACAAGGCTGGCACCAGACTCCAGCCCACGCCCATTCTCACCAGATTGACATTGAGCAGAATATTGGTGGAATACTGCACCACATTTACCTTTAATTTGGACTGCTTAAAAAAATCCTGAATCAGCTTATGCAGTTGCGGTGAGGACTGCTCATCACTAATCACAAAGTCCTGATTTTCAAAACCCTTGATACTGACATAGGGCAAGGCCGCAGCCGGGGAATCTTTCGGCACGATCAGGGTTAAAGGCTCATCAAAAATGCGGATCGAATCAAATTCACTCAACTGCCCCGGATATCGGGTAAAGGCAATGTCGATCTGTCCATTTCTTAAGGCACTAAACTGTTCTGCATCGGTCAGACTATGAAACTGTGCTTTCAGTTCAGGAAAATGTGCGCGGATATTCGGCATGATATAAGGAAAGACTTTCATTTCCGCGACCGGGACAAAACCGATATTCAGCTGGTCCTGCTGCGCATTGGCGATCTGTCTGGCAGTCTGAATGGCGCGCTCTGCATGCTCAAGACTCAGTAAAGCTTCTTTTAAAAACGCCTGTCCAGCTTCAGTTAGCCCGACCTTACGGTTATTCCGCTCTAGCAACTGTACGCCAACCTCACGTTCCAGATCCTTGATTTGCTGGCTCAATGAAGGCTGTACCGTATTTAATTTTTCCGCGGCACGGGTAAAGTTCAGTTTCTGCGCCACCGTAACGAAATAACGTAAATGCCTTAATTCCATTTTATAACTCCAAACTTGCCGGGCGCTTATTTTGCTTTTTGGCAACATACTGACGATAAACCAATATCGTCACAATGACGAGTGCGGCACTCAAAACATAAGTAGTTTCAAAGCCCCAATAGGCAATCAATACCCCCATGGCTACGGAACCGATCGCTAAACCCAGATCAAACAGGGTAAAGAAGGTTGAAATCGCATGTCCCATACGCTGTTTGTCGACCGACTGAATGGCCAAGGTCTGCAAACATGGGAATAGTGAACCATAACCGATGCCAATAAACACTGCCGACAACCATAATATCCATTGATTGGAAATCAGACTGACAATCACCAGACCAATGGCAAAGAAAATAAATGAAGGATAAATCACCGCACTGGGTCCCTTACGGTCATAAATCTTTCCAACCCAAGGTCTGACCAGCAACATGGATGCTGCAAATACAATAAAGAATACGCTGGTATAGCCCAAAAGCTGCTTGGTTTCACTAAATGCAGTAATAAAACTCATGATGCCCGAGTAGGCAAAAGCGGTTAGTAAAGCCACAAAACTTACCGCCAGAACTTTGACTTCCAGAATATCCTGCAAGCTCAAGCTGGTTTTTTCTGTGCTTATAGCTTCAGGTTTTGGTAACTCTGTGATTTTGAGCATCCAACAGAAAATGAGCCCCAAAGAAATGATAACGGCAAGAATGCCAAATAAGACTTTGAAGCTGGTGAACTGAATTACGGTCAATGCCAGCAAGGGCCCAAAAACCACACCCAGATTGGTCGACATGACGAAATAGCCCATGCCCTCACCTTTGCGCTGTTCAGGAATAAATTCATTAGCGACGGGTACTGCCACCGTGGTCAGAATACTGAACCAAATACCATGTAAAAAACGCACCAGCAACAGCGACCACATGCTATCTACCAGCAAATAACTAAAGGAAAATAAGGCAAAAATCACGCCTGCACCGCGCATCGAGATTTTCTTGCCGAGCTTTTCGATGATCATGCCGGAAAATGGCCGAACCGCAATCGAAGAGGCCAAAAATAGCGTCAGCGCCAGACCCGCTTCTTTTACCGAACCGCCCAGATCTTTCATGATGTAAATCGGCAAGATGGTCAGTAAGGCAAAATAATAAACAAACAGGAAAAAATTATTGAATAAGCACAAGATAAATGAGCGATTCCATAACCGCTCAACGCTAACTGACATAATCACCAACTCTTAAAATTTGTAGGGAAATAGCACAAACTCAGGCTTGAACAGTGACCGGATGCAAGGCCAACTCGACCAGATTCTGGATATAGTGTTCATCTGGAATCCGGTTGAAAAAAATGATCTGGTAATGAATCGGGCCGTATAAGGTATCCAGCATTAAATCAAAAGGATAATCCGAGCGAATTTCTCCCCGTTCAATCGCTTGCTGAATCAGTTGATGGGTCTGTTGCCGACGTGGCAAGAGATATTGCTGAAAGAACTCACCTGCCAGTTCGCGGTGATTGGCAATCACTACCAGCAAAGCCCGACCGACCGGATGATTCAGTGCCTGAGATAAAGAACCAAGTTGTTGAATGAGATTACTTTTCAGGCTTTTAGAGGCATCCAGCTCAAATACCGAAGCTGTATGCTGTTTGAAAGTGTCCAGCACCAGTTCCGATTTATGTTTCCACCATCGATAAATCGTGGACTTGCCTACGCCGGCACGTGCCGCCACATCTTCAATCGTCAGCTGATGATATTCACATTCTGCCAGCGCATCTGCGACTGCCTGTAAAATGCACTGCTGTCGCCGGGAACTTTTTTCGTAACTGCTCATATTTTTCTACTTAACTTTTAATATTTAAAAATCGAAACGATACGTATCGTTTTATATTGGGGTAAAAAAGGGCAAAGCTCCAGCGAAAAACTTAAATTGAGGCAAAAAAAAGACCTTACTAAAGAAGGTCTTTTCTCAATCACGATTTAACTTAACTCTGTGCAGTCTTTTTATAAATACTACAAGAAGGATGATGATTTTCTTGCAAACGCGCGACTTTACGCTGTTCTGCTGCTTCAAAACGGCAACGTTTCCAATCATTGTCCAAGTTCAAAGCTGGAATCTGTTTTGGTTTACCATTTTCATCCACCGCTACCATGGTGAAATAACAGCTATTGGTATGACGTACTGTTCTCTTTTGAATATTCTGGGCTTCTACACGAATCCCGATTTCCATCGAGGTACGGCCAACATGGTTCACACTGGCCAGGAATGTCACCAGTTCACCGACGTGAATCGGCTCTTTAAAATTCACCTTGTCTACAGATAAGGTCACAACATAACTGCCCGAATAGCGACTTGCACACGCATACGCCACCTGATCCAATAATTTCAGAATGGTTCCACCATGAACATTTCCTGAAAAATTTGCCATATCTGGCGTCATGAGAACTGACATCGTTAACTCTGACTGGTCATCCGACACTGCTGCAATTTGATCTAAAGGGGCCATCGTTTTCTTTGAACTCTTTGAATGACAAGGTTATCGTTTATTATTATAGCGTTTTTAACATGAATAAAATGTTCAATTCGGCAAATGAAGCATCACAATTATTGATATAGAAAATGTATTCATACAGAAAAAAATATATTTAATTGCTTAAAATCTCAGTTAGAAAGTTAAGTGCCAATAAATCAACACTTATTTATCTGGGGCTGATTACATAGCAACTGAGAATTTTTCACTGTTTTAAGCTCTGAACAAAAATAATTCAGGAAAATAAAAAGACTCTCCGTGATTTAAAGCATCACTGGCCTGAGCATTTCCTGTGCCACGTTCTGATAACTTAAAATTTGTTGACCATCCAAGGTCGTTTCAACGGTAAAAGAACCATCCTGATGGCGTGCGGTCACTGTAAAAATATAGTGTTCGAATTATGCCAGTTTGACCTGCTGTCCAATTTTAATATGCATCATGATGTCTACATCTGTGCAGTGATCTTTTCAAACTGCATTCTGGCATGAACACGGATGCTTTTGAATATTTGATCAACTTAAGTATACGAATAATAATATTAAAATTTTAATTTAGGACGAATAAGGCTTATTATTTAAAACAATATACTTATAATTCAATTTGTTATGTTTAAAATTAATTTTATCTTTTGAGATAATTCCGATTGACTGATATACATAGGCAATCATCTTATCTTTTATAACAATCAGTTAAGCGTTACAGCCGATGATCTTTCATTCTCTTGATTGGATATCCCTATACCGCGGTTGTGCGATATAGGAATAAACATAAAATTCAAAAAAAGATTTATTGAGCCTGATGTTCATGTACCACAAACTGTGGAATCCGATGTCCTTGAGCATAATCATGCTTTTGGTAGGCTTGTGAAATTTCCATCAACTTTAACTGGGTCGCCTCGGCACCAGCCTGCATGGTGAGTTCCCTGCCACGTACATCAAAGATATGGCCTTTTTCACGCAGATCTGGCTGAATCACCACATCTGCATGCTTTAATTCTTCATGCGCCAGATGTTGCTGCATAATATTGATATTCTGGTTAAACAGTCCCCAGACATTGCTGGTTTCCGTGTGAATGGGTTGTGCCAGAATATCTACCGCAATCACAATGTCGGCTCCCAACTCACGTGCCACATCGATCGGCACCGGACTGACTAGACCACCATCTACATATTCTTTACCTTGAATGATGGTCGGAATAAACATACTCGGAATCGAGACTGAAGCACGTACCGCCTGTCCGGTATTGCCATAGTTAAAGACGACTTTCTTGCCTTCTTTCAGCGCGGTTGCTACCACAAACATTGGGATTTTCATGGCTTCAAGCGGGGTTTGATCGACCTGCAAATTGACATAATCTTCAACTTTCTTGCCATCAAAAAAGCCTTTTCTGGCTAGTTTGATATCACGGACATCATTCGGTCGCATGCTGAGGGCAATATTGCGCAGTTCAATCGCCGGTTTACCACTTGCATAAATGGATCCCACAATGCTGCCCGCACTGGTTCCGACAATAAAATCTGGTTGAATACCCGCCTGTTCCAGTACTTCCAACGCACCAATATGCGCATAGCCACGAGCACCGCCACTGCCCAGAACTAAAGCAACTACCGGACGTTGCTGGGTTTGCTTGATCTTTTGAAAATCAATTTGATTCGGACGTGCCTGAGCTTCTCCGCGTTGTGCAGCAGGTTGTAGATGACTGGTCGCCGCTTGGGCTGTCATGGGGGTCGTTTGGCAAGCACTTAGGCCAAATGTACCCAGTATCACCATACTCAACACATATTTCTGCATGCAGAGAATGTCCTCATTAATCTAAAGCAGCATAGTGTATAAACACATGCATAAATAGTCTGTAGAATTTCGTAAAACTGTCATACAGTTCAGCTACTTTATCTTCATTTTTCCCATAACTGTATGCCTTCAATCTCACTGTACCGGATTTTCCTGATTTTCCTGCAACTGGGCTGCATTTCATTTGGCGGTCCAGCGGCGCATCTGGTGTTTTTTCACCGAAAATTTGTGACCCAACTGCAATGGTTGAATGACACCCAGTACAGTCAACTGGTCGCTTTGGCACAACTTTTACCCGGGCCGAGCAGCAGTCAGGTGGGGCTGTCGATCGGTTATCTGCAACGAGGCTATACTGGTGCAGTGATCGCATGGCTGGGTTTTACCCTGCCCTCAATGATTCTGATGACCTTGGTAGCACTCTTGGGTCAAAGCTATTTTCATATTTTAAACTCAAACAGCTTTCATACCATCCAGTTAATTGTATTTTCTGTAATCGCTTGGGCATTCTGGCAAATGCTGAGAAGCTTCTGTAAAACGGCCTGGCAATACTCAGTCTTAATCCTTTCTGTCATATTATTGATGGTGGTTTCAGTGAGTTTTAACCAGATTCTGGTGATTATGCTGGGCGCAGTCTGTGGACTCTTGGCCGGACATTTTTCCCAATCAGATTCGAAACCCAAAGAAATTAACAAAACGGCAATCAGCTTGCCTTATATTCGATCTGCCGCTGCGCCCTATTGGCTGCTGGCATTTATCCTGCCATTTTTGCTGCTGCCCTTAGCAGGCAAATTATGGGGCCAATCGGAGCTACAATTTTTTTCTAATTTCTATCAGACTGGCTCGCTGGTGTTTGGTGGCGGTCATGTAATTCTGCCTTTGCTGCATCAGGATTTTGTCACAACCGGTTTAGTCAGTGCAGAGTCTTTTGATCTTGGCTATGCATTTACCCAGCTAATGCCGGGACCTTTATTCAGTTTTGCCAGTTATATTGGTGCTTTGCTGCCTTGGACGCCTTATGCCTGGCTGAATACATTGTTAGCGACCTGTGCAATCTTTTTACCTTCATTTTTCTTGATCTTTGCCACCTTGCCTTACTGGTCGTGGTTGATGCAGCAGCGCCATATTCATCAGGCGGTGATGGGCATCAATGCTGCAGTGGTGGGTTTGTTACTATATTTATTGTTGGATCTTTCACAACGCTATTTTAGCTATGGTTCCGACCTGGTCTTTGTCGCAGTGATGATTGCCCTGCTACGCTCAAAATTACCAGTCTGGTTCAGCCTGATTTTGGGCTTCGTGCTTTATCAAAGTTATTTAAATTTCTTTTAAATAACTTTGGCACAAAAAAGCCCCGAATGATCGGGGCTTTTTGCTTCAAGTCTTACCAGATATCTGATTTGACCTTGTCTTTAAATTTAGGATGGTTATCCAGTTTAAATTCAGGCTCTTTCACACCACGCTTCAACTGACCAGTATAGTCGCGAAGTAGCATCAGCAAGAATGGCATCAGCAACAGGATTGCGATCAGGTTGATGCTTGCCATGACACCCATGAACAGATCTGCCATATTCCAGATCAATGGCACACTGGCGATAGAACCGAAATACACCATGACCAATACAAATAAGCGGAAAATCAACATCACCCGGCTATTGTTATTGATGAACTGGACGTTTCCTTCGGCATAGGCATAGTTACCAATAATCGAAGAATAGGCAAACAGGAACAGAATCAAAGCCAGGAAGTCATCACCCCAAGCACCAATCTGGCTTTCAAGCGCCATCTGGGTCAAGGTCACGCCTTCAAAGCCTGCATTTTCATACAGACCCGAAACCAGAATAATAATCGCGGTACATGAACACACCACAAAGGTATCTACAAATACTCCGAGCATCTGTACCAGACCCTGGTTGACCGGATGTTTGACATCGGAAGCTGCAGCAGCATTCGGTGCCGAACCCATCCCTGCCTCGTTAGAGAACAGACCACGCTTGATGCCCATCATCATTGCCATAGATACCATGGCGCCAAAGAATCCACCAGCGGCGGCTTCAAATTCAAAGGCTTTACTGAAAATGAGCTGGAAGATGGATGGGAGCAGATCGTAATTGATGACCGCAATATACAAAGCCACAGCCAGATAAAGCACAGCCATAAACGGCACAAAGCTTTCCGCAACTTTCGCAATCCGTTTAATCCCGCCAAAAATGATCACCGCAGTCATCAATACCAGAAACAATCCGACCCAGGAAATTTCCAGATTCAGGCCGCCTAATGGCAGAATCAGGTTCGCCTGATCCCAGCCCCAGGCATGAGAGGTTGCTCCGGTAATGGCATTGGCCTGAACTGCATTGAAGACAAAACCATAAGTCGTGATCAATGCAATCGCAAAGACAATCCCGAGCCATTTTTGTTTCAGGCCTTGGGTAATGTAATAAGCTGGTCCACCACGGAATTGCTGGTTTTTGTTATCTCGCACCTTAAACAACTGGGCCAAAGAGGATTCAACAAAAGCAGAACTCATGCCCAAAAAGGCAGTAAACCACATCCAGAAAACGGCACCGGGGCCACCAATCGCAATCGCAATGGCGACACCCGCGACATTGCCCACCCCGACCCGGCTTGCCAGTCCAGTGACAAAGGCCTGAAACGGGGTAATGCCGTGCGTATCCTGAACCTTGCCACGGCTATTTTTCATGACTTTCATGCTGTGCCAGAACAAACGAATTTGTACTGCACCGGTCATGATCGTGTAGAAAATACCGACTGCGACCAGAAACACCACCAGAAAATCCCATAAAGGGCCATTCAGGGCATTAATCCAGCCGAGTAAGGTTTCATTTAACTGATCATTCATGTCACATCCTTATGAGCCTATGACTCATCGTATCAGGCATAAAAATTATGCAAAAAACTTCAAAATCATCTGAATAACAGTAGCATTGATTAAGTCAACGAAGAACGCACCACATAATGGAACAATCAGGAAGGCCTTATGCGACGCACCATACATATTGGTAATCGCCTGCATATTGGCAACCGCTGTTGGCGTTGCGCCCATACCGAAACCACAATGCCCTGCTGCAAGTACCGCAGCATCGTAGTTTTTACCCATGATGCGGAAAGTTACAAAACCGGCATACAAAGCCATGGTGATGGTCTGTGCACCCAGAATTACCATCAGTGGTCCTGCAAGGTCAGCCAATTGCCATAATTTCAATGATAACAATGCCATCGCCAAGTACAGCGACAATGAAGCATTACCGAACACATCAATCGCGCGATCGAAAATCTGAACTTTGAAAACACCTTCCAGTACATTACGCAGGATGACACCACCCGCCAATGCCCAGACAAATGTTGGCAGTTCAAATGCAGTACCTTTACTGAAACCCGTCATAAACTCTGCAAAAGCCAAACAGCCTGCAAATAGACCCAAGGTCGTGATTGCATTATCAGCGGTAATTAAACGCACCTGATGCGGATATTCAAACGGTACATATTCGCTGGTGGTGCTGTCCATTGGCGTATTGTCACGCGTTTCAATTTGCTGATCGGTACGCGCAGTCGCCAGGTTATAACGGTTGATCAGCAACTTGGCTAAAGGTCCGCCAATAATACCGCCGATAATCAATCCAAAAGTCGCACTGGCCATACCTAGTGCCAAAGCACCTTGAATACCATGTTCAACTTCAAAAATTTCCCCCCATGCACCCGCAGTACCATGACCACCGGTTAAGGTAACTGAGCCTGCAATCAGGCCAATCAACGGGTCAATACCCAATAATGTTGCCAGACTCATGCCGACCGCATTTTGCAAAATAATGAAAGCCGAAACAGCAAACAGGAAAATAACCAGACCGATCCCACCTTCACGCAACTTGGAAAAGTTGGCACTCAGACCAATCGAAGCAAAGAAAATCAGCATAAAGCTGGTTTGTAATTCTGCACTGGTGGTGATGCTATATCCCCACAATGAATGCACCAGCAATGAGATAATCGCCGCAACCAAACCGCCCGCAACCGGCTCAGGAATATTGTAACGTCTTAAAAAATCGATTTTATTAACCAGGAATCGGCCGAGTAACAAAACAATGACTGCGGCAATCAAGGTATAAAATGCGTTAAAAGTAAAATCCATAATTTTTTGCCCAAGATGATTTTGAATTTTTTATTGTTCTAAAAGTGAGGGAGTGCGCTAGATCTCTAGCTCGCTCATTAGATCTTTATCTGGAAATATCCTGATTTGATCTATCACCATTAGAAAAACAAACCGATTTATCATCTCTTTTAAACTTATGAATATCATCATCACGATCATATTCAACAAATGAGAGATTTATAAAAGCAACACCTTTTCTATTCCGACACTCAGTCTGTTTGAAAATTGCAGACATTTTTCTAACAGACGCGCATGCTGGTAAAAAAAACTGTGTTTTAAGCTCAAAAAAACATTCAGTGCTTGATGAGTGCTTTCAACCTAAAGACTTCATTCAAGCCATCTGGAATCGCGTTATTTAAAACAGATCTTAATCACAAAATGCATGAATTAAGATGAAAAGTCGTACATTATGCTGTTTCTTTGTATCAAGTTTTATTTCTTTTTATTAGCAATAGTTAATTTACCTATAAAAAATAATTATAAATTCTCATTTTTATATGAAGATTAATCTATATTTTAATTCAAAAAAAATATTAATCTTTTACTCGACACGGAATGAAACAGGGATCTTGAAATTAAATTATCTTGATTTTCAGTCAAAATAAACCAGTTCTCTGTTTGAAATTGTTATTGTTGAATGGTTCAAGCACTTGGGTTTTAAGCCATTTTTTAAATCAAAGACCAACATTATGGGTAAATCCATTGCTATCACTGAGGCGATTTAAGCCCAGCTAAAAGCATGCGAAATTTTATTACTCAAGTCATTTTGCTGACAAATTGTTTTTTTCAGCTGGCGGAGAATGAAATTTTCCTATCCCCCGTTCTGTTTGTTTAGTTTATAGTCATTGCAAACTCAATAAGGATATTTGACTGGACCTCATAATGGATCAAAATCTTGTTCATGCTGTAGATCACACGATCACCTCTCGCCATTCAGTGCGTGCTTTTTTAAATACCCCCGTTAGTACAGACACCTTAAAAGAGATTTTGACGGTTGCCAGCCGCGCGCCCTCAGGAACCAATACCCAACCCTGGAAGGTGTATGTGGTAACAGGTAAAAAGCGTGATGAACTCGTGCAACGTGTCTGTCAGGCACAAATGCAAATCTATGCAAATCCTGCATTGTCACAGCAGTATCAGGAAACTTTTGCCTATTATCCTGAACAATGGATCTCGCCATTTATTGAACGTCGTCGTGAAAATGGCTGGGGTTTATATGGCTTGCTGAATATTCAAAAAGGCGAAAAGGAAAAAATGGCGCGTCAGCAGCTGCGTAATTTTGAATTATTTGATGCACCTGTCGGCCTATTTTTTACTGTACATCGTTCTTTGACCATTGGATCCAAGATGGATGTTTCCATGATGATCCAGAATGTCATGCTAGCCGCAAAAGCCCGTGGCCTGGACACTTGCCCGCAGGCAGCCTGGAATCACTTTCACCCGATCGTGCTTGATCTGGTCGGCGCACCTGGTGATGAAGAGCTGGTCTGCGGTATGGCACTGGGTTATGCCGATCCAGAGCAGATTATTAACAGCTTTATCACCCCGCGCGTTCCCGTAGAGGAATTTGCCGTGTTTATCGATGAGTGATGCAAGCAGGGCTAAGCCAACTTGCTTAGCCCTCTGTTCGATCCAGCATTTTTAATATATTAGAGAACGCCCAGCATCTATGCATTTTGCAAGATTGGCATCTTTATTTTAAAAATCGCCCAAGCGGAAATACCGACAAAAACCAGCATGATCAAGGCCATATTCAACAAAGCATGCCAGATCAGAAAATTCAGTAATACACCGCCCAATAAACCACAGACAAATTGCATACTGCCCATAATCGCACTGGCAGTTCCTGCCCGCTCGCCCTGTTCAGCCATTGCCAAAGCCATGGCATTCGGACCAGTAAACCCGATAGATGCCACCACAATAAACATGCCTAACAACACCCAGAGCACAGAATCGACGTCCAGACAGCCCAGCAAGATTAACCCTAATACACCGGCAAACTGCAGGCAGGTGCCGATTTTCAGGCGCTGCAATATCGAGAATCGTCCAGCCAGACGTTTATTCAAGGTCGAAAACAGCATGATGCCGAAAGCATTGGCACCAAAGGCATAAGCAAACTGCTGCTCGGTCAGTTGATAACGATCCATCAGAATAGTCGAAGAAGCACTGATATAACAGAACATCACCGCACCGGAAAAACAGCCGGCATAGAGCGGGCGTCGAAAGCTGGGATCTTGAAAAATGCACCGGTACAAACTTATAACCTGTTGAAAGTTCAGCTTGAGACGGCGTTCTGGCTCCAGGGTTTCTTTAAATAGAAAATGTACACAGGCCAGACTCAACAGACCACAGCCCATCAGCACCAAAAAGATCATGTTCCATTCATAAAAAATCAACACCCAGGCCCCCAGACTCGGGGCGATGATTGGCGCAATCGCAGTCACAATCATCATGCTGGCAAAGGCCTGAGCTGCTGAATGCATATCCAGACGATCGCGAATTGCAGCGCGTGCCATGACCACCCCGACACAGCCACCGAGAGCTTGCAGAATTCGTGCAGCGATCAGGCTCCATTCATCCTGCGCAAAGACACACAGCAAACTTGCCACAATGTATAAACACAGCCCAAAATACAGTGGCGGTTTACGTCCAATCCGGTCACTGATCGGACCATAAATCAGTTGCCCGATCGCCAGACCGAAGAAATAAGCCGGCAAGCTATTGGAAACCATTTGGGTACTGACACCAAAATCTGCTGCCATAGCCGGTAAGGCCGAAAGATACATATCAATGGATAAAGGCCCGAGTGCACTTAAGGTCGCCAGCAAAACAATCCAGGACATGGCATAAGGTTGTTGTACTATTTTATTCGATGTCATAAGCATGAAGATTTAAAGCGCTAATATGCAGACAAATTAACACAGTGCATAGTATGATTTAGCCTGAAATGAAGATTTATAAATATACTATTTTCATTAGCCTATTCAGATTCAGCTCTAAGACTGCAGTATAAAGGACGACCTTTGAAATCTTGGCTCACTCGTCTCAAGCAAACCACCTATAACACGACCTTGATGTATAACCTGCGCATGATGACGGCATTTGCAGGTACCGCCTTTGTTCCCTATTTTATGGGACAACAATTGATGACGATCCCATTGACTTTAGGGGTGGTCGCAGCCGGTTTAAGCGATATTGATGACCGCTTTTCGGTGCGGATTTTAAATCTGCTCTACACCTACATTGGCTTCTTTATTACGGCAGTAGGCGTATATCTGCTTTTTCCTTATCCCTTGCTGTTTGCCTTGGCCTTAATTGTGTCCTGTATTGCCCTGATTTTGCTGGGTTCACTAGGGCGACGCTATGCCACGATTTCCTACGGCTGTCTGGTGATTTCCGTTTATTCCATGCTCGGGGTGGAGCTGTTTGATGAATGGTATAAACAGGCTGGTTTATTGGTCATCGGCGCGATGTGGTACGGTCTGCTGTCGACCATCAGTTTCCTGATTTTCCCTGCCCGACTAGCGCAAGACAAGCTTGCCATTTCCTATTCTGCTCTCGGTGACTTTTTATATGCCAAGTCCAATCTGTTTGATGTGGACATGACCCCGAAAAGCTATCAGCAAAGCATGATTGAACTCTCGCTTGAAAATGGGAAACTGATTGCGATTTTTAATGAGATGAAAACTGCCCTTTTGACTCGCCTGAAAGGTGACCGGGGGCAAAAAGACACCCGTCGCAGCCTGCAATATTATTTTGTCGCGCAGGATATTCATGAACGTGCCGATTCAGCGCATATTGATTATCAGAAACTGGCCAAGATTTTCCAGCATAGCGATATCCTGTTCCGCTTCCAGCGCATCATGTCAATTCAGGGCAAAGCCTGTAAGGACCTGAGTGAAAGTTTGCTGATGCGCAAACCTTATGTACATAACCAGCGCTTCAAGCATGCCTTTGATAACCTGAGACAGTCTCTGGATAAGTTACGTCAGGAGCAGCAGTATGATCAGGTCTGGATCAGTGCCCTGTTTGCGCTGTTTCAAAACCTGAAATCGATTGATGCCCAGTTACGCAACCTGGAAACCGAGCAGAATATCAAGTCCGAGCGTTTCAAACATATCGAGAACCAGCTTAGAGATGATGACCTGAAAGGCTGGGATGACATCAAGATTCGGATTAAGCAGCATCTGACCCCAGAATCGGTGCTGTTCCGGCATGCCATTCGCCTGTCGATTGTGCTGCTGATCAGCTATATTTTTGTACAGGTCAGCAATATTGAATATGGTTACTGGATTTTATTGACTGCACTCTTTGTCAGCCAGCCGAACTTTAACGCCACCAAACGGCGCTTACGTCTGCGTATCGTGGGCACTTTGGTCGGTATTATTCTCGGTTATGCCATTTTATATTTTGTGCCTTCCATCGAAGGACAATTATTGCTTCTGGTACTGAGTGGGATTTTGTTCTTTGAATTGCGCAGTAAACAGTATGCACAGGCCACCGCCTTTATCACGATTTTAGCGCTGATCAACTTCAATCTGGATGGTATGGGCTATGCCGCGGCCATCCCGCGTATGATCGACACCTTGATTGGCTGTGCGATTGCCTGGTTCGGCGTCAGCTTTATTTTCCCGGACTGGAAGTTCCGGCGTTTGCCGCGCAGTATCAAACGCAGCTTGCAGGCAGAAGCAGATTATTTGAGTGAAGTGATCGAGCAGTATAAATCGGGACGTAATAATGGCCTGAAATATCGGATTGTGCGTCGTGCTGCCCACAATACCGATGCCGAGGTGGCTTCACTGATTTCGACACTGGCCACTGAACCGGATATTGATCCGGTACAAAAATCACTAGCCTTTGAGTTTCTTTGTCTGAACCATACTTTTATCAGTTATATTGCCGCACTGGGCGCACACCGGGAAAAAATTGAAGATCAGGACATTCTGAATTTACTGGACAAAGCACTCGAGAACATTCGTGGTGCATTGTTACGAGATGAAATGCCCGATTTAAGTGCGCAAAATATGATTCCCCATATTCGACAGCGCCTGGCTCAAGATCAGGAGCAAGATCAAAAATCCCTGATCATTTTGCAGCAGCTGTCTTTAATGTTCAGTATTTTAAAGCAGTTGAGCCAACTGAAACAAAGTTTGAGCCATGAGCGTGATGAACAGGCAACTGAATTAGGTTCATTATAATTTGGCTGATTTTGGAACAATATACTCACTGAATTGGTACAATTAGTGCTAAACTTTTTACAGTTTAAAATCTGCTAATTTCATTATGACCGCGAAAAATTTATACGCTTATACCCTACAGCCTGTGAACTATGAAATTTCAGAAGCCGAGCAGCGTCATGCTCAGCTGGTGATCTGGCGTAGTACCAATAAAATTGGCATGAAAGCATGGCTGATCATGGGTGCTGTTGTTGCACTTTCTATTCTGGGCATTCTGCTCCTGAAGAACTATTCTACCGTGTTCTGCTGGGTGGCCATTGTCTGTGTGGTGTTGTATTACCTGATCCGTACCTTTGGTCTGGAATGGTATGTTAAACGCAAGATGAATGAATTTCCGGTACAGGAAATCAAAGGTGTTCGCCTGGGCGTGCAACCGCATGGTATCGTGATGCGCCAGAAAATGGGCATGCAGGAAGGTGTTGGCGCGATTAGCTGGAAAGACATCTATGAATGGTACAACACACCAGAATTCATGTTGGTCAATTTCAAAGTAAAAGGCCAGCAAGGCGCCTATATCCTGCCGAAACGTCTGGACAGCAAAAACTTCTCTTTCGCTACGATTCGCAAGCATCTGGAAGCAGAAGTCGGCGCAGCAAAACAAATCTAAACTGTTCTTTCTTCAGTGAAAAACCTCCTGCCCCGGCATGGAGGTTTTTTTAATCTCAAAATAATAAATGATAATGAGAATAAATATTATCCTCAACACCTATAATTCGGGCTCAAACTTCAGTTATAATTTTGCCACTTTTATAGATCTCACCCTTAATCTGACGACCATGTTTAAAAAGACATTTTTCCAAATCCACTGGTTTCTGGGGATTACAGCAGGTTTAATCCTCTCGATAATGGGGGTCACTGGCGCAATCTATTCCTATGAACAACAAATATTAAAATGGATGAATAGCGACAGTTATACGGTTCAGGTTCAGCAACGTGACAAACTCACGCCTGCCGAGCTGTATCAGCACTTTAACCGTACTGCGCCTGACATGAAGATCAACAGTATTACCGTGGCACAAGATCCGAGTGCTTCGAGTACTGTGAATGTTGCCAAAGAAGGCGCACGGCGTGGTCAGAACATCATGATCAACCCGTATACTGCGGAAGTCTTGCCAGAGATTAAGGGTCGGGAATTTTTCCAGTTTGTTCAGCAACTGCATCGTAATTTGACGGTTGGTGCGGTGGGTAAGCAGATTACCGGTGCCTGTACCCTGATGCTGATCTTTTTTGTCTTGTCAGGTCTGTACCTGCGCTGGCCGAAACGTCATTCGATCAAGCAATGGTTCTTTGTAAAACCTCAACTGAAAGGCCGTAATTTTATCTGGGATCTGCACGCTGTTGTGGGAACCTGGGTGGTGATTTTCTACCTGATTCTGGCCTGTACCGGTCTGTACTGGTCTTATGACTGGTGGCGTAACGGCATGTTTAAGGTGCTGGGTGTAGAGCGTCCGCAACCGGAAATGCAGGCCAATGCCGGCAATAACCGTGGTGAAGGACGTCCAAGCGGTGAACGAGGTCTACGTGCCGAAGGTGAAGCACGAGGCGAAGGCCGCCAAGGTGGCGAACGCGGTGCTCGTGGTGAAGGCCGCGAAGGTCTCAGCCCTGAAGCCACTGTCCGTGCATTGGACCATAGCTGGATTGGCTTTAACACTGAATTTTCAGATAAGTATTCTACTGTAACGTTTAACCTTCCGAAAAAACCGGATGGTGAAATGCAACTGAGCTTTGTCGATCCAATCGTTCAGCATGAACGTGCACGAAACAGTGCCACTTATAATTACCAGACAGCTGAATTTACCAAAGTTGAGCTGTATGAAGATAAAAAGCTCAATGAAAAGATCATGAGCAGCATGTTACCGGTGCATCGTGGCAGCTTCTTCGGCCCGATCTACCAGTTCTTTGCCATGGTCGCAGCCTTGTTGATGCCGTTGTTCTTTGTGACCGGCTGGATGCTCTATCTGAAACGTCGCAAACAGAAACGCTTAACGCTGGCAGCACGTCAGGGTGCGACTTTAGTAAACCTAGATGAAAATTCCAAACCGTGGCTCATCGCGTATGCGTCACAAACAGGGGTTTCTGAGCAGCTGGCTTGGCGTACAGCAACTGCCCTGCAGGAAGCGCGTCAACCGGTAACCGTCAAGCCGGTACAACAGCTGACGCTTGCCGATTTACAGCAAACTGAACAGGTATTATTTGTTGCCAGTACCTATGGCACGGGCGAAGCACCGGATCTGGCTTCTTCTTTTGAGAAAAAAATCCTGTCTGCTCAAGCTGATCTCAGTCATTTAAGTTATGCTGTATTGGCCTTAGGTTCTCAGGAATATCCAGACAGCTATTGCAGTTTTGGTCACCGTATTGATCAGTGGTTAAAACAGAATGGTGCCCAGCAGCTATTCAATACAATTGAAGTCGACAATGCCAATAACGAGCATATCCAGCAATGGAATACTGCACTGGCACAAGTCACTCGACTTGAGCTACAAGCGATGAGTATCGATAAGACCTTTGATCACTGGAGTTTGAGTAAACGTGAAGTCCTCAATCCGGGTAGTCTGGGTGCGCCTGCCTTCAATATCGAACTGACCCCTGAGCATGAAGCCGTCTGGCAAGCAGGTGATATTGCCGAGATTCAGCCAGGAAATAGCCCAGAACGTATTTATGCATTTATGCAAAAGCACCAGATAGCAGCGGGTACACAAGTACCTTCTATGCAACAGAATATTGAACAGGCACTCTGGGATCGTAATCTGACTCAGGCTGAACCTTTTGATTCTCTGGATCAGCTCCTCACGCAATTACCGGTTTTGGCAACACGTGAATACTCCATTGCCAGTATTCCAAGCCAGCAGGTTTTACGTCTGGTGGTACGTCAGCAAACCGATGCTAGTGGTAATCTGGGATTGGGTTCAGGCTGGCTGACCCAGCATGCGGCTCTCAATGCGCCCATTGCACTGCGTATTCGCAGCAATGAATCTTTCCACCTGATTGATGACAACCGCCCGATTATCTGTATTGGTAATGGTACCGGCATTGCCGGACTATTAAGTCTGCTCAGTGCGCGTAACCGTCAGGACTATAGCCAGAACTGGCTGATCTTCGGTGAACGTCAGCGTGAACACGACTTCTTCTTTGAAGAAACCATTCAGGCCTGGCTGCAAATGGGAACCCTGAAACGTCTCGATCTTGCATTCTCGCGCGACCAGCAGGAAAAAGTTTATGTACACCATAAACTGCGTGAACAGGCTGAAGAACTAAAAGCTTGGATTGCTCAAGGTGCAGTGATTTATGTCTGTGGTAGCATCAATGGCATGGCCAGCGATGTGGATCAGGCCCTGATTGAGATTCTCGGTGAAACGATGTTAGATCAATTACGTCTGGATGGACGTTATCGCCGTGATGTATATTAAGATAACCTGATATGCTAAAAACCGGGCTCAATGGCCCGGTTTTTATTGAAGATGCAAAAGCAATAATAAGAATATGAATAAGAAAAAAGGAACCCTGGATGCTCAATCAACTTAAACGAAGTCTTAGCCTGATCTCTGGCTTGATCCTATGTATCAATAGCGTCTGGTTACTGAGCCAAGGTCAGAGGCATTTTGCTATTGCCCTGTCGATCTTCATTGGGGTGGCACTCATCCTGTACGCCTTATTTTTTTCATCTATTCAGCGCTGGAAACAGAATTCCCGATTCAGAACCTTGTTCTGGAACAGTCTCTGGGGCGGATTTTTATTCTGGATAATCAGTGTCGCGGCTTTCTTTGTTTATATCCAGATGTCAATCAACCCGAATATTCCGGCACGACCTGCTACAGCGATTTTAGTATTAGGCAGTGGCATTAATCAGGGTCAGCCCTCACCCATCTTAAAAAATCGTCTGGATACCGCAGCAAAATATGCAGAACGATATCCAAATACTTTAATCATTATGACCGGTGGACGAAATTTCCGGGAGAGACAGAGCGAAGCTGAAGTCATGCAAAGTTATATCTACACGAACTATCCGCAGCTCAAAAACCCCATTAGCTTAGAAGATCAAAGCAGAAGTACCCAACAGAACCTGCAATATTCTCAGGCAATCCTAAAACAGCAACATATTGATCGAAATGAGCCCATTGCGATTGTCACTAGCGATTTTCATAGCCCTCGTGCCCGTGCCATTGCCAGACATCAGGGTTATCAACAAGTCATCAGCCTGAGTGCCAGCACACCCCAGAATGTTCGCTATAATTCCTGGTTACGCGAATATTTTGCTTTGATAAGTGGCTGGCTACTGAATGAATATTCATTGTTCCAATAAACAAGCTGTTTTAAAAACAATAAATTTAATTTAAACGGATCTGCCTAGGCAAAGGCATATCCGGATTTTTAAACAGTTCCGGTTTTTGTACATAGATCTGATACAGATAATTTTTAATATCGAGTAATAATTTTTCCGGTGCCACCAGAATATTCTGTCCTTCCGGGGTCAGATCAAGCGAAACAATGGTACTTTCCTGACGTAAAAAGGGAATGACTTTCTCTACAAAATCCTTAAGACCAATTTCCTGAATCTCGTAATTTGCCCAATTGTCTTTAATCAGCAGTCGAGCCAGACCTTTACTTTGCCAGCAGGCAAATGCGCGTTGTCCGGTAGGCGTGGCACATAAGGCCCAGCCATCTTGGTAGAGTGCAAAAATGCCAGCATTGGCAACAATGGCTTCAATATATTGCTTATAAAGCTGTTGAGGATCGAAAGCAGTTTTTTGGGATTTGGTCGCGGCTTTGCGCTGATAGGGATTTCTCATGGTCGTGAAATCTTAATATTATTATAATACAATCAGATTCTAAGGAATAAATAGAGTTGAAGCAAGAAGATATGGTGGGCGCTGACGGGATCGAACCGCCGACATTCTGCTTGTAAGGCAGACGCTCTACCAACTGAGCTAAGCGCCCTGAGAAAACAACAGTGTTGTTTTAAATGACGCAAGACCGACAAGGAATGTAGTCTTGGTATCTTGAAAACTCAGATCTCAGGAATCCAAGCTTCTCATCTTAGGATGGCGCAGCGGACGGGGCTCGAACCCGCGACCCCCGGCGTGACAGGCCGGTATTCTAACCAACTGAACTACCGCTGCATCGTAAGAATCTGGTGGGCGCTGACGGGATCGAACCGCCGACATTCTGCTTGTAAGGCAGACGCTCTACCAACTGAGCTAAGCGCCCTGATAAAGAGTGTCAATCTTTAGTTTATTAAATTCAGGCTCAGGGACCTCAATTTAATTTCTTTTGAAATGGCGCAGCGGACGGGGCTCGAACC